>CASEIK010000001.1 GCA_949288005.1 uncultured Mycoplasmataceae bacterium
TTTATTTGTATTTTCTAAAAAAAATTATTTTTTTACAAATTTTTGGTAAAATATTTAAGTTTTATTATATATTTATTTATATATATTTATTATATAAATATACTAAATTACATAAAACCATTAGTAAACATCCGGAGGATATATATGGATAAAAACCAATATTTCAAAATGACTAATATCTCAGATAAGGTCATTAGAAGAGACTATTCTAAAATTGAAACTAATTTCTTGGCACCAAACTTGTTAGATACACAAATTAAATCTTATCAAAAATTTCTTGCAGTTGAGCTTGAAAACGTTATAAAAAGTATTTCACCAATCCATTCACCGCAAGATAAATATACTCTTAAGATAAATGGTATTACTTTAGGTTCTCCAAAAAAATCTGAAGAGGAAGCTCGTGAAGATGCAAAAACATATGATGTTCCATTATATGCCGATATTGTAATAGTTAATAATGAAACTGGAGAAATAATTAAACCAAAGAAAACAAACAAATCAACAGAAGATGGTGTATTTATGGCTAATATTCCATTAATGACTGAAAAAGGAACTTTTATTGTTAATGGTATTGAAAAATTTGTTATTGCTCAAATTTCTCGTTCTCCTGGTATGTATGCTTTAACAAAATCACAAGTTAAATTAAACAGTTCAAGAAAAAAAGTTGTTGAAGGTAGTTTATGTGAACTTTTACCATTTAAGGGAACATTGTTAATTTTTCATCCAAATGAAGGTAAAAATAGTTTAGATATAATTGCTAGAGATACTGCAGGTGAATCTGCTCCAACTTTTACAGCAATTGAGTTTATGAAAGCTTTTGGTTTAGTTGATGAAGAAATTAGGAATATCTTTCTAAATAATAAATATATTGAGGATGGTTTACAAAATTGTGCTTATCAAGGTTCAACAATTTTTACATCTAAAGAGTTATCTGATTTAAGAAAAAATATTGTTGAAGAATTGAAAAAAGGTACACCAAAGGAAGAAATTCTTGAAGCTTTATTTAGAGCTCATAAACTAGAAAGAAAATTAAGAAAATTAGTATTTGACTTTGTTGAATTAGAACTTCAAATTGAAGAAGCAACTAAGAAAAACAGTGGTGATTTAACTGCACTAAATAATAATAAATCATTACTATTAAAACATATTGTTGCAGAAAAAGTTGCAAAAGATATTGTGAAAAGAATGTCTATTTCATTAAAAGTTTTTGATAATAACAATATTCAAGTAGAAGATGAAAAAATTACTTATCAAACATTGTTGTGACAACACTTTTGTAGCGAAAGATTTTATGATATGACTGATGCTGGTCGTTATAAATTAAATACCAAATTAAGATTGTCAGAAAGATTATATCAAAAAACTATTGCACAAGATATATATGACACAAAAGGAAATGTTGTATTTAAAAAAGGTACTCTTTTTGATAAACAAACATTAGATAAATTTAAAGAAATGTCCAGAGATCATTTGTTGGATATTTCAAGAACTGTAAACATTATTGAACAACCAAGTAAAATCTTATTTAATGACAATGTTGTATTAGATTATGAATCAATAAAAATTTATTCATCTTCTGATGATTTAAATGATGAACTAACTACAACCCTTATTGGTGTTAATACCTCACATAGAGTAAATCAATTAACAATTCCAGATATCATTTCAATTGTTTCTTATGCATCTAATATTAATGATGATATTGGAAATTTTGATGATATTGATCATTTAGGGAATAAACGTTTAAAACTTATTCATGAATTATTAAAAACAAAACTTTATGTTGCAATGCTAAGAATTGAAAAATATATAAAAGAAAAATTAGCTATTATTGATGGTGCGACTTCACAAGAAGAACAAGAAGAACAAGATAAGAAGATTTCTTTTAGACAAGTTGTTAATACTAAACCTTTTCAATTAGTTGTTAAAGACTTTTTCAATTCACACCAATTGACACAATTCATTGATCAACAAAATCCTTTATCAGAGTTAACGAACAAGAGACGTATTTCAGCGATGGGACCTGGTGGTATTTCAAGAGAAGACCCAAACCTAGATATTAGAGACGTTCACTTCTCTCACTATGGAAGAATTTGTCCTATTGAAACTCCAGAAGGAATGAATATTGGTCTTGTAATGTCTTTAGCTTCATTTACAGTTGTTGATGACAAGGGCTTCTTATTGACTCCTTATAGAAAAGTTGTAGATGGTGTTATAACTGATGAAATTAAATGAATGACTCCATCACAAGATGATGAATATGTTATTTCGGAATCAAATGTTAAAGTTGATAACAATAAGAGAATTACTCAAGATACAGTAATTGCTCGTTTTAAAGGTACAAGTGATGTTTTTTCAACAAAGGAAATAGATTACATCGATATTCTTCCAAAGCAAGTTGTGTCTATTGCAGCTAGTGCAATTCCTTTCCTTGAAAATAATGATGCAAACAGAGCATTGATGGGATCTAACATGCAACGTCAAGCCGTTCCATTAATTAAACCATATTCTCCAATTGTTGGTACAGGTAGTGAATATAAGATTGCTCATGATTCTGGTATGGCTGTTGTAGCTAGAAAAGATGGTGTAATTAAGCATGTTGATAGTAAGGAAGTTACTATTGATTATGATGATGGAGAATCACAAAAGATTAAATTAGTTAAATTTAAGAAAACTAATCAAGATACATGTAATAACCAAACTCCATTAGTAAACATTGGTGAAAGAGTAAAAAAAGATGACACAATTTGTGATGGTCCAGCAATGAAGAATGGTGAATTAGCACTAGGACAGAACGTACTTGTTGCTTTTACAACTTGAAGTGGTTTTAATTATGAGGATGCTATTATTTTATCTGAGAGATTAGTAAAAGATGATGTTTATACTTCTATAAGTATTGATGAATATACTGTTAAATGTTTGGTTACAAAAAATGGTGATGAAGAAATAACCAGAGAAATTCCAAATGTTCCTGAAACAGCAAAGAAATATTTAAATGAAGATGGAATTATTATGGTTGGTGCTGAAGTTAAGGAAGGCGATATCCTTGTTGGTAAAATAACACCAAAGGGTCATGTTGATCTTTCTCCTGAAGAAAAAATATTGCAAGCTATTTTTGGTGAAAAAACAAAGCCTATCAAAGATTCATCATTAAGAGTTCCACATTCTGGAGAAGGAATTGTTGCAGCTGTAAAAACATTTAGAATTGATGATGACAATGATTTAGGTGATGATGTTATTGAAATTGTTAAAGTTTATGTTGTTCAAAAACGTAAAATTCAAATTGGTGATAAAATGGCTGGTAGACATGGTAACAAAGGTATCGTTTCAAAGATTGTACCTATCGAAGATATGCCTCATTTAGAAGATGGTACTCCTGTAGATGTGATGTTAAATCCATTGGGTGTTCCTTCACGTATGAACATTGGACAAATTCTTGAAATTCACTTAGGTCTTTCAGCTAGAGAAATTGGTAAAAGGGAACTAATTAAATTATCAATGAATGAGGATGATCATACTAAATTGATGAATTTATTTTCACTTAAAGAATTTGTTGCAAAAAGGTTATATAAGAAAATAAGAGATTATATTAAATCTGAAAATATAAATTCTGTTGAAGAAGCATTAGAAAAAATCAAGTCAATCGATATTGAAATTATTTTAAGAGAACTTGGTTTATCTTATGATGATATTGGTTATAAGGTTAGTACCCCTGTATTCGCTGGTTGTACACTTGATGATTTACAAAAAACAATGCTTGAAGCTGGAATTGATCCAATAAAAACACAAGGTAAGTTTAAATTGATTGATGGTAGAACCGGTGAAGCTTTTGACGGACCAATTTCTATTGGTATTATGTATATGCTTAAACTTGACCATATGGTTGATGATAAAATTCATGCTCGTTCTGTTGGGCCATATTCTAAAATTACACAACAACCACTTGGTGGTAAGTCACAAAATGGTGGACAAAGATTTGGAGAAATGGAAGTTTGAGCACTTGAAGCATATGGTGCTGCTCATAATTTAAAAGAAATTTTAACAATTAAATCTGATGATGTTAAGGGAAGAAATAGAACCTATAATGCAATAATTAAAGGTAAGGATATTCCTTCAGGTAATATGCCAGAATCCTTCAAATTATTAGTAAAACAACTTCAGGGTTTAGCTCTATCTACTTCTGTTATTGATATATATGGTAATGAACAAGATACAAATGAATATATCAAACATGAGAATTTAATGTTAACTAATGAGATGGAACAAGAGACAATCCAGATTCCTAATTATGAAGATGATTTAGGATATTCAAAGCCTATTGAGAATTTTGATGAAGAATAGTTTAATTGAGGAGAGGAAAAGTATGTCAAAAACAAAAAATGTAAATAATAAAAATAATCAATTAGTAGGAAAAATAAAAGGGTTAAGAATTAGTTTAGCATCTCCTGAAAAAATCAGAGAGTGATCTTATGGTGAGGTTACTAAATCTGAGACTATCAATTATAAATCTTTAAAACCTGAAAAAGATGGTTTGTTTAATGAAGTAGTTTTTGGTCCAGTTAAAGATTATGAATGTTCTTGTGGAAAATACAAAAAAGTTAAATATCGTGGTAAAAAATGTGAAACTTGTGGTGTTGAAATTACAGAGTCAATTGTTAGAAGAGAAAGAATGGGTCACATTGAGTTAGCTGTCCCTATTGCACATATTTGAATGACTAAAGAGTTACCAAGACCTTCAAAAATTTCATTGTTGTTGGACATACCTTACAAACAAGTTGAACAAGTAATTTATTTTGTTAATTATATTGTTTTAGATGAAGGTAAATATAAAGATTCTGAAAATAAGATATTTAAGAAGAAAGAAATTATTGATTTAGCATCTGAAAAAAATGCAAGAATTTCAAGAGTTAAATTAAGAAAAATTTTAGGTGATATTTATCAAGAATTAAAAACTTCAACTACAAAAAAGAATAGCACACTTGAATTAGAATTTAAAAAAGCAAGAATCTATAGAGAAAGACTTAGAGATTCAAACTTACCTTTTTCTATTGATGAAATTTTCAGATTTATTAGTAAACATACTGATATTAAATTTGGAATTGGTGCTGAAGCTATTTATGAATTGTTGAAAGAAATAGATTTATCTAATGAATTTACTTCAATTATTACTCAATTAAAGAAATTCAATTCAATGTTAGATCCAAATGCAAAGAAATTATTAAGAAGATTAGAAGTGATAAAATGATTAAAAGAATCTGGAAACAAACCAGAATGAATGATTTTAAAAGCTATACCTATTACACCACCAGATACAAGACCGATTATTCAATTGGATGGTGGTAGATTTACAACAAGTGATATCAATAATTTATATCGTCGTGTAATTATTAGAAATGAAAGATTAAAGAAAATTATTGAATTAAATGCTCCAACAATCATTCTAAATAATGAAAAACGTATGCTTCAAGAAGCTGTTGATTCATTGTTTGATAATTCATCTAAGAAAAAACCTGTTGTCGGTAAGGACAAACGTGCCTTAAAATCACTATCTAATTACTTAAAAGGTAAAAGAGGGTTATTTAGACAAAATCTATTAGGTAAGAGAGTTGACTATTCTGCTCGTTCAGTTATTGTTATTGGTCCTGAATTAAAAACTTACGAAGTTGGTATCCCTGTAACAATGATTTTAAAGTTATTCAAACCTTTTATTATTCATGAATTAATAAAAAAATATGATGAGTATGGTGTTGAACAAATTCCAATTGCAGTAAATATAAGAATTGCAGAATCTATGATAGCTAATCAAGATGATGTAATTTGACCTATTGTACAAAAAGTAATTAAGTCAAGACCTGTTATTCTTAATAGAGCACCTACGTTACATAGATTGGGTATTCAAGCATTTGAACCTAAAATGATAGAAGGTAAAGCTATTAGATTACACCCTTTAGTTACTACTGCATTTAACGCTGACTTTGATGGTGACCAAATGGCTGTTCATGTTCCTCTTGGTAAGGAAGCAATTGCAGAAGCTAGAAGTATTTTATTAGCTTCTTGACATATTTTAGGACCAAAGGATGGAAAACCTATTATTACTCCAACTCAAGATATGGTGTTAGGTAATTATTTCCTTTCAATAGAAGACAAGGAAAAGGAATATGGTTTAATTTTCTCTTCTATTGATGAAGCAGAAAAAGCATTAAACAATGGTTCAATACATATTCATTCAATTATTGGTGTACCTACTAGTATATTCCCTGAAAAGAATTTCCCAAAAAAAGGTATTTTAATGACTACTATTGGTAAGTTAATTTTAAATTGTGTTCTTCCTAATACATTCCCATATTTAAATGATGGTAATCATAGAGATATTAGCGAAGATATTGTTAGTCCAGGTGATGATGTTAGAAAGGCAATGAGCGAAAGAGTTATTGCTAAACCTTTTTCAAAAAAATTCCTTTCATTTATAGTTGATTATCTATATAAGAACTATCCATTAGAAGTTGTTCCAGAAACTATGGATAAGATTAAACATCTTGGTTTTAAATATTCAACTATTTCATCTACAACTATTTCAGCTTTTGATGTACCAAAATACACAAAAAAATATGAATATTTTGAGGATGCAGACAAAACAGTTATTAGATTAAAACAACAATTTAAAAAAGGTTTGTTGACTGACGATGAAAGATATCAAAAGACTGTAAAATTATGATCTGATGTTAAAAATAAAGTTACAGATGATATAGAAAAACTTGTTAAATCTAAAGAATATGAAAAGAATTCAATTGTTATTATGGCTGACTCTGGTGCTCGTGGTAATATTTCAAACTTTACTCAATTAGCGGGAATGAGAGGTTTGATGTCAAAATCTTATAACTATGATCAAAAGAGAAAATCAAAAATAATTAAGGATACTATTGAAACACCAATTAAACACTCATTTATTGAAGGTTTGTCAATTAGTGAATTCTTTAATTCTTCTTATGGTGCTAGAAAAGGTATGACTGATACTGCGATGAAAACATCAAAATCTGGTTATATGACAAGAAAATTAGTTGATGTAACTCAAGAGGTTGTTGTTAATGGTCATGATTGTAAAACTAATAAAGGATTATTGCTTCGTGATTTGATAAACAAGAAAGAAAATTCTATCATTGAAAAATTATCTGAAAGAATTTGTAATAGATATTGTCTAAATGACATTATCAATCCAAACACAAAAGAAGTTATTGTTAAAGCAAATGAATTGATTACACAAGAAAAAGCTCTTGAAATCGAAAAAGCTGGTATAAAAGAAGTTGAAGTTAGAAGTCCAATTCATTGTTCAAACAAACATGGTATTTGTCAAAAATGTTTTGGTGTAGACTTGTCAACTAACAAACTTATTGAAGAAGGTACAGCTATTGGAGTTATTGCTGCTCAATCAATTGGTGAACCAGGTACTCAATTAACAATGAGAACATTCCATACAGGTGGTGTTGCGGGTGGTTCAAATATTACACAAGGTTTTGAAAGATTAAAACAATTATTTGATTGTGTATCACCGAAAGCATGAGAAAAATCTATTATTTCAGAAATCAGTGGTAAGGTTCTAGAAGTTCCTTCTGATAAAAATGATTACCATATTGTTATTGGTAATGATAAAGATAAATGTCAATATAAAGTTTCAATTGAACAAACTTGTATAGTTCATAAAGGTGATGAAGTTTATCCAGGAAAGAGATTAATTGAAGGTAGCATTGATGTTAAAGAGTTATTAAAAGTTGCTGGTATCGAAGCTGTTAGACATTATATTATTAAAGAAGTTCAAAAAGTTTATCGTATTCAAGGTATTGATATTTCAGATAAATATGTTGAAATTATCATTAAGCAATTAACAAATAAGGTTCAAGTAATTGATTCTGGTGATTCTAATTTCTTTATAGGTGAGGTTGTTAATGTTGGAACATTTAAGGAAGAAAATAAAAAACTATTGCTTAACAACAAAAAACCTGCATATGCAATCAATCAAATATTCGGTTTAGATGAGGCTCCTGGAAGATCATCATCTTTCTTGTCTGCTGCATCATTCCAAGACACAAAGAAAATTTTGACAAATGCAGCTGTTAGAGGACAAATTGATTATTTATTAGGTGTTAAAGAAAATGTTATTTTAGGTAACTTAATTCCTGTTGGTACAGGTTTAAAGCAATCAAGTGAAATCACTGATATTGGTGAAAAATTCTATAAATTAGAATATTAGTCGATGAATTTATTAAAAATTAATCAATAAAATAAAACCCTTCTTTGAAGGGTTTCTTTATCGAAATATAAAGTGCAACACTATTTAGATTATAACAAAACAAGTAGTTTGTATAGCAAAAGACCCCCTGAATAAGGGGTTTTGTTATATAAGTGATACATATTTAGTTAATTAGTATTGTTTTTTTTATATTCATTACTACTTAATCAAGCGAATATTTTTCTTGGGCATAGGTAATGTATTAAGTTTTGGGGAAACTCTAAAATAAAAAGTAAAATTTTATTAAGGAGTTTTTATGCCAAAAAAAGAATTTGATGCTAATAAATATTTAGAATTAGCAAAATCATTAAAATTAGATTCTATGGATGATATTAATAATTTATTCAAGAATTTATCAAAGGCAATTATTGAAAATTCATTAAATGCAGAAATGGATGAGC
>CASEIK010000002.1 GCA_949288005.1 uncultured Mycoplasmataceae bacterium
TGAGCTTAAATGTTTAATTGATGAATATATTTTTTATTACAACAATAAAAGAATACAAGAAAAATTAAGTTGACTTAGTCCAATTAATTATAAAAATAATATGTTATAAAGTAATTGTCCCAAAATTATGTCCATGTGTAATCTTATTTTTGAATTTTTAATTTATGGGTCATTTTCGCTATTTTTTAGCAAAAAAATTTTTTGTAAAATTATTCTAATAATGTAACTTCTTTTTTGAATGTATCTAATTTTATTTTTCCACCAATTTTTAATACATTCATTGGTTGACAATGTGAACAATCAAATTTGGATAATACAGGTATTTTTCTATCTAAAAATTTCATAAATAATGATTCATACGTTTCATTTGAAGACATTTTATTAAAATTTTCACATTTACCAATTATTACTCCTGAAACTTTATCTAATATTTTTGAATTTTTTAAGAAAGCAAAATTTCTTTCACATTCATCAACAGATTTATTAGAATCCTCAATAAAAAGAATATCTCCATTCTCAATCTTTGGCATAAATTCAGTATTAAAAATTGAAACCATTGTGTTTAAATTCCCACCTATTAACCTACCAATAACAACACCATCATTAAATGATTCTAATTTATTTTTCTTCATTTTTTTTATATATTCATTTTTATTTATTTTATCTAATTCTAAATCAAATCAATCAATTTTTTCATCAGTTCATAATTTTGGATTTTGAATCTTACCTGTTTCATTATTTATTACATATTTTTTAAAAGAATTTAAATTTCATTTTTTTATAAAATCTTGTTCATCAAAGCTCGGTAATAATGCATGCCCATAGTATGTAGGAATTTTAGTTTTTTCATAAACTGCTAATAGAATTGCCGTAGTGTCTGAAAAGCCAACAATTTTTGTCTTATTTTTTTGTATTTTATCATAATTTATATATGGCAAAATTGAACTACTATTCAGACCGCCGATCATAGACATTAATACATTATTATGGTCTAATAAATTATTAAATTCTTCAGCTCTTTTTTCTGCATTAGCAGATGTGTATCCTATGGATTTATTTCATAATGGTCCTAAATTAACTTCATATCCATTATCTTCTAATATTTTTTTTGAATTAATTACTCTTTTGCATAATTTACATGATATATCACTTGAACAAGTAAAAATACCTATTTTGTTTTTATTATCAATAAATGATATTTCTTGTTTTTCTAAAGTATTATAATTAAAAATAATTTTTCTATCCAATGACAAAGCAGATTTTGGATCATTAAAAAATCTTATCATATCACTCACAGCTTTCGATGCTGAAAACATATTAATAGGACCAAAAGATGGGGATTGATAATTTTTATTTTGTATAAGAATTTCTGATGATGTTCTTTTATTAGATTTCATTAAATTAATAAAATTTTCATACATCTTATTTTTTTTATGTATAATTGGGCCAAAAATGGAAAAATCATTCAAATATCCAACTGTTGTGTATGGTAAATTTAGTTTCGTAAATATTTCATATGCATCAATTGCAATAGTTGGGGGAGTGTCTGCAGAAACTATTGCAAAGTCAATTTTTTTTTCATCATTAATTTTTTTGATTTTTTCGAAAATATTTTTATCAAAATTGCTATTTAATAAAAGAACACTTGAATTTTTATCAAAATTTAATATTTCTCTTTTAAGAACATCTATTTTTAGTTTACCAATATCGTTTTTGTTAAAAAGAAATTGTCTACTTAAATTCGAAAGTTCAATAATATCTTTATCAATTAAAATAAAATCATTAAATCCCATTCTTGACAATAATAGGATAACATTATTGCCAATACCACCAGCACCAACAATTAATATTCTTTTATTCATTATAATATTTTTTGTAAAATTTTCTTTGTTAAAGCACATGTCATAAAACAAGTCATGGCGATCAAATTGATAATTTTTGTCTTGCTTTGAGAAAGTTAATATATTTTTTTCATTAAATTTTTTTAACAATAATAAAACATCATCTAATGATGTTTTAGATAATTTTACGATTTTATTCAATGAATTATGCCCATTTATTAATTTAAAAATTCTAACTTCTTTTTCATTTAGTATGATACTAAAATTTCTATTGGAGCTCACTAAAAAAGACAATTCGTAAGAATTATCTTTTTTAGAAACTTCCATTAACCTAACAAATCTTTTTATATTAGGTATATTTTCAGTTTTTATTTTTTTCATACTAGTTTAATGTAAGATTAAATCAAGAAATTGGCATAATTTTCACCTCCTACTTTTATAGTAACACATAATATTGTTAAAATAAAATTATCATGGTATTAAAATTAAAATCTTTTAATTAGCAAAAAATTATAATATGATGTGAATTATTGTTTATTTAATTTTCCATTATTTTGATTTCATTGGTTACATTCAGGACAATTACTAGTTGGTGCATTATGTAAATACTCATGTCCACAATTTTTGCAATCAAAATGATAAGTTTTTTGAGCCATATTTCCTCCAATTATTTTATACATTAAAAAACTGTTATTGGAAAGATAAAATTTTATCATTGGAAAGTTAAAATTTAACACTTTCATAGGATTCTTTGGAAAGATAAAATTTAACACTTTTATAACTATAATTATTAGTCATAAAGGAGTTATATGTCAAAATTTAAAAACAAAAGAATCCATCAATGTGATATCATTCAAACTTATCACAAAAGAAATAAAAA
>CASEIK010000003.1 GCA_949288005.1 uncultured Mycoplasmataceae bacterium
ACAATTACCAAAGATTTCATCATTATTCAGAATTAAATCATTTACCAAATTCACAAAGATATTTAATTCCAAAAAATGCTATAGATTCACTTATAATTTTATATAGAAGTGGACTAGTCTAAAAAGATTATGCATTAAACAATATACAATTGAATATACTAAAATACAAAATTTTATTAATAAAAATGGAACACACAAACAATCATTAAGTTTGTGATTAATTTTTACATTCATCGCA
This sequence comes from uncultured Mycoplasmataceae bacterium, assembly GCA_949288005.1. Classification (GTDB taxonomy): domain Bacteria; phylum Bacillota_I; class Bacilli_A; order Mycoplasmatales; family Mycoplasmoidaceae; genus Mycoplasma_L. The sequence continues at coordinate 239 of CASEIK010000003.1, forward strand.
GCAATAGGAACATTATTAGTTTGTGTAGTTTTTAATTTTATTGCAACAAATGGACTAAGCTATCTTTATTCTCAGAATCAATTAGAAGCAATTGGAAATGTTCCAAGTGATTTGATTTCTAAACCTAATCAATATGTCATAAGTAATTTTTTGTGATCAACTAGCAATGTTAACATTCAACTTATCACAGGAGAAATGACTCCTTGTTTTGCACTTATGTATCTAACCATTTACCATGTATTCATTAATTCAACAAAAATAATTTCACTTAAACCAATTAAGGTAAATCAAAAATTCAATTGAAAAACTTTAATATCAAACATTGTATTACTAATTGTGGTAATGGCATTTATTTCAATTATGGGTTGTGCATTTAATGATGTTAAATTTGCTGGATATCTTAATGCTTTTAATGGCTTAGATGGATTTTCATTCTCATTGATGTTAGTTGCTATTATTCTAACAGCTATAACATCATTAAGTCTTATTAAAATTAAAAAAAATAAGTAATGTGTCACCATTACTTATTTTTAACTACCATTAATAAAACTTCTATTAATTATTTAGAGAAAACTTCTTTATTTAATGTTTTGTCATATTCTAGGATTTCGTCATCTTTAAAATAAATACCCATTTCATATTTAGCATTTTCAACAGAGTCACTAGTATGAACAACATTCATCCCAATATCATTTGAAAAATCACCTCTAATAGTTCCAGGTAGTGATTCAGTAGGTTTTGTAGCACCAGCTAAAAATCTCATAATTTCAACAGCATTATTACCACTAACAACCATTACAACAACTGGATTTGAAGTTATTGATGTTACTAATTCATTGAAAAATGGTCTTTCTTTATGAACGGCATAATGTTTTTGTGCTTGCTCTTTTGAAACCTTTATAAATTTTAAAGCATTGATCATAAAACCTTTTTGTTCAATTCTTTTAACTATCTCACCAATTAAATTCCTTTGAACAGCATTTGGTTTAATCATTACAAAAGTTTTTTCCATCTAATACCTCACTTACATAATAATTATATAACTTATGTATATTTATTATATATAAATAAAAAAAGTAACCGCATGCACAGTTACTTAAATAGCTATTTTTTAAATGTTTACTTTTTTATACAACTAGAAAGCTAATTAGTTATCATCCAAAGACTGCATTCACAAGGAAAATAAATTCGTAAAACGATAAATACTCCAATACAACAAATTATGACATCTTATTAATTTATCCTAATTTTAACAGTTAAAGCAAAAACAAGTTCGTAATACTCCACTTAGCTTTTATTTGCAATGACATTCGCCTTCGCAAACTAAACTTCACACACTTACTTAATGATTACTTGTCGTTAATTAAAAGGTTTATTTTGATAATCGATACTCACTAATTCACATTAACAAATCTCTTACCTGTTCACCTTAGATTAAGTTAAATCAACTAAATATTTAAATCCATTATATTAAGAACAATCTTCTTTCTAACAACTAGATTTTCAAACTAATTGTAATATTAATTATATAACATTTAATTTTGTTTGAGAAAAATTTTACAACTTTTTACTATATTTGTTATTATTAATATAAATAACAAAGAAATATCTCTTTATTAAAAACAAATATTTATGAAATTATTGAATCAGAAAGAAATAACCAATCTAAGTAAAATTCATAATAATCTAATTAAACATAAAAAAATTTCTATTTTTGTTCATGAATCTCCTGATTTTGATGCAATTTGTAGTAGTTTAGCGTTAAGGGATTATTTAAAATCTAAAAAAATTGATGCTAAAGTTATTGGTTTGAATTTTGCTGATAAGAATTTAATTAAAAAGATATATGAAAAAGTTGAGATAGACAAATATAATGACGAATTTATTAAAAATTCAGCTGCAATTATTTTAGATACAGCAAATTCAGAAAGAATATTAACAAAAAAACATTTACTTGCTAAAAAAGTTTTTAGAATTGATCATCACCCAAAAATCGAAACTATTGGTTCTTATGAATGAATTGATGACAAAAAATCATCAACTTCTGAAATGATTGGATGGTTTATTCTGATCAACTCTCGCAAATTAACTAGAGTTCAAGCAAATTTTCTTTATACAGGTATATTAGCTGATACAGGTAGGTTCATGTACAAAACAACTTCTGAATCAACTTTATTTTTAATCATTAAATTTTATGAAATTAAATTTAATAAACTAGAAATCCAAGATAAAATGTTTTCAAGAAAATGAGAAAATATTAAAATAGATGCTCAATTGTATAGTCAAATAAAAATTAAAAATAATGTTGGAGTTTTATTTATTGATAAGAAAATGTCTAAGTTTATTATTGATCATAATGATAATCCATCAAAAGTTTATTTAATGAATGATATTGAAAATTTAAAAGCTTGAATATGTGTGTATTTTGATTTTGAACTTAATGTTTGAAAAATTTCATTAAGAAGTAAGTGATATGATGTTAGATCATATGCTCAAAAATTTAATGGTGGTGGCCACATCTTAGCATCTGGAGTAAAGGCAAATAGTTTAAAAGATGTTAACAAGATTATTGATGGTTTTGTTAAATATAGATTAAATAAAATCGACAATGAAATCTAATATTCTATAACATTTATCCATTAGTTGATATGTTGGGAGTTCGGTAAAAACCAGTATGAAATTACAAATTGTTTTTAATTATTTATTTTCTTCATTTAATTTGAACTAATATAAAAGGTATAGATGATAATGGTGGTAATAAAAATAATAATAATCATTTATAAAATTGATATTTTCTCATTAATATTTTTGAATTAATTATAATTTGCATAGCAACATTTTTTCTAGTCATCATCTTTTCTACTTCTTCATAATTATTCACATCATATTTTGCAAAATCTTTAAAATATTTTGATTCAGTTGAATTAAGATTAGGAAATAAAGCAATAATAGATAAAATTAATGAAATTAAAGGGAACAATAAAAATAAACTTAGTAATCAAAATAAATCATTATTTAACGCATTAACAACTAAATTACAAATTTCAATTATAATTCCTATTACAAATATAGATGTAGCTGATAAAATACCATTTTTTTGGAAAAGATTTCCTAATTCTGTTTTTATAATTGAATATTCACTAAACAATAATGAATTGTCTTTTTCTTCTATTTTTTTATTAGTCATATTTCTATTATATAAATTTCTAAATTAATTAGTAACTAAAATATCAAATGTTTAAACACTGTTTTCTATTCAATTTAAGTAATTTTTAAAGATTGCATTTGATCCATAAATTTCTTCATCAAATTTTTTTAAATCAACACATTCAAATAATTCATCACTATTATTCAAATAATTGTTAGTAAAATTTTCATATATTAACTCATTAAATAAAATTGAATAATCTGTATTTTTAATAGCAACTTTTGATAATTTATTAGATAGATTAACTGCATCACCAGAAAACACCACATCTCTAGTACTAACATGACCTATTTTTGAGACATAATTTTCTGCGCTGAATCATAAACCAACACCATAATTAATGTAATGACGTTTCAAATTATATTCTCACTTCATCAAATATTTTTCTATAACCTTATTTAAATGATACTTGAATGTATTGATATCAACAGCACAATCGAATGCAATATCAAATTTTTCTTTTTTATTTGATTCAAAAATACCAAAAACTGAATCACCTTGTATTTTCACATATTTTGCATCATATATTTTCATTATTTTACTAACACCATATGCAAATTCAGAAAGAATAGCATTTCATTGTTGACCATCAAAATTATACAATTGAGATGAAGAATTTCTAATATCTACAGCAATGCATATAAGTTGAGTTGAATAAATAATGTTGTCTTCTAAATCAAATGTCTTTTGTGTTGTTTTTTTAATATGTGAAAAAGAGGACAACTCTTCTACTTTATCCAGTGATCTAAATTTATTTTTCATATGATCATTTATTTCTTTTCATTCGTCTAATTTCATAACATACCTCTTAAAAAATCTCCAATGCAAACAAATTTTCAACCATTAACATCATCATTTTTATAATTCTTGGTAATAACAATTTTTTTATAATCAATAAACTCTTTTTCATTTTTAATATTGTTATTTAATTCTAACGATACATCTTCTACATTAATAGATTCTACATATTTACACTCAATTAATAATTTTTCATTCTTTATAACAAAATCTACTTCTTTATCCTGTTCATTTCTATAATAATTAATTTCAGTTAATGTTGGAGAGGAAGTATATCTATAAGTTAAGTAATTAAATACAACATTTTCAATAAGAGAACCAATTAAGTTGTTATTTAAATTATTATTTGAAAAAAGATTTATCATACTTTTATCTTCATAGTAAACTTTCTTTTTTCTCTTTATGTTTTTATCATTATATCTACATATTGTATGAACCATTCTAGCTTTTTCCATCATATTTAGATATTCAGGTACAGTTTGTCTAGAAACCCTAATAGTATTTTCTATTTGAGAAGCATTTATTTCATTTCCAATGTAATCATTAATATTCTTTAACAAGCTTTTAAACTTATTCATATCTGGTTTTTGCTTTAGATCTTCAATAATTATTTTGTCAATTATTGTAGATTCAACTATTTCTTTATATTGTATTTCTGGATCACAATAATTATTTAATTTTGGGTATGAACCAAACATTAAATAATCATTTATTGTGTTTTCTGAATCTTTTTGCAATCAAATTTTTAAATATTCACTATATAACAAAGGCTGAATAAAAAAAGTTTTTACTCTACCTACCATTAATTCTTGATTTAATTTTGTTGCATTAGATCCTGAAACTATAAACTTACATTTTTTATTTAAATCAATTGCTGCTTGCAAAAAATTGGTTCATTCATCAATTTCTTGAATTTCGTCAAGTACAACTAATTTATATTTATTCTTGGTTACTTCATTAAATAACATATTTCTAATATTTGAATTATTAATGTCTGGAATAGATTTGATGTTTAAATAAAAAATATAATCTTTTTTATTAGGCGATGAAACTTTTATATCGTTTTTACTCATTGATTCTTCGATATTTATGAACTCATCAAAATATTTTTTAGCTAATTGAATCATTAAAGTGGTTTTTCCCACTTGTCTCAATCCAATTAAACAAACATTAACTAATTTAAATTGTTTATATATATCATCAAATATTTCTCGTTTATAGCTATAATTAGCCTCTTGAGAAAATAAACTATTAACATATTTTTTTGTGTTAAATAAATCCATAAAAACCTCTATATTATTATATCATTGTTAAGTTTATTTAACAATACAATGTTAAATATGTTTAACATTTTAGTATTAAATGCTTTTTTTGGTATGAAATTGTTTCACATAAATTTACAATCTTTTAAGTTATCCATCTTATTAAATCTTTTTTATTTCTTAAAAATATCTAAATATTCTAAATTACATATTATTATGGAGATTTTACTTTTGAAATGTTAAGTTTTTCTAAATTTACACAGAACAAATAATGATTCAACTAGAATTTTGTTTCCAAATATGATTATGGTATAAACATTGCTATATGTAGTAAAGAATGTATAATTTTGATTTGAGTTTTTCAAAAATCACACACAACCTTATCATCCCAATAATATCAAATTATATATTACAATGCATTTTAAAATAAATAGATTTTTTAGGTATATGAATAATTATTAACAATTAATCAAATTTATTAAATTTGATACAATGAAAAAATATGAAAATTGATTTTTATATGGTAATAAAAAATTTTCTTTCACAATAACTGAACAAAAATAAATGCTGAATTTGTTGTTTATTTTTTGTGTCAAAAAATATATTAAAACAAAATATGATTTTAAAAACAAAACTTGGAAAGAAGGATTCAAGATTATTAGAAAATATAAAAAAAAATAGTTTTGATGATATAATGGATTTTTTTCATGATAAATTTTTAAAAAAGAAAAGAAGATAATAAAAACATTATAAAAGCAAAAAAAGTTTTAGATAAACTTAATGGAAATATAGAAAACAAACATGAATATAAAAAGAAAATATTGATATCACTATGAAAATATTAAGAAAATTATAAAATTAATTTATTATGGTAAAAATAATACAAAGATAATTGAATTATTAAAATATAGTCTTATTTATTGAGAAAATATAATTTATAAAAAGAAATTATTTAAATATATATGAGATTCATTAAGTAATGAATCAAAATCTATAATTATAAATTCAAGTAATTATGATATAGAAAATAAAATAAAATGTACTAACAAAGATATAAATTTTAAAAACTATAAAGACTATAAGTTCAATAAGATTTTAATATGGCGAAAATTTTAAAAAATTAATAAAAAAATAGATGAAAATTACTCCAAAAAATACAAAAAGAATAAATTTGATGATGAAATATTAGATGATCTTATATCTATTAAAAAATTTTGATATTTTTACATCTTATTCTATCAAAGATAAAAATATAGTTTATTGAATTTATAATTTTTTAAAGAATCAGGTTATAAAATATAT
>CASEIK010000004.1 GCA_949288005.1 uncultured Mycoplasmataceae bacterium
GAATATAAAAAAACAATACTAAATTAACTAAATATGTATCACTTATATAACAAAACCCCTTATTCAGGGGTCTTTTGCTATACAAACTACTTGTTTTGTTATAATCTAAATAGTGTTGCACTTTATATTTCAATAAAGAAACTAATCCTAGTTCTACTAGGATTTTTTATTGTTTTTAATCTTTTATTGATGAAAATTTATATAATATAGCATATGGATATATTTAATAAATTAGTTGATTTACAAAAAAATTGTTATTCAGTTTACTCTAATTATCCAGTTTCTTGCATAGTAAAAGATGTTGATAATAATTACTATTATGGTGTTAATGTTGAAAATGCTTCCTTTGGTTTAACTATTTGTGCCGAAAGAAGTGCAATAGTTTCAGCGATTACTCATGGTGCTAGAAAAATTGTTGAAGTTCACATATTGTGTTCTGGCAAAAAAAGTTTTGGTACACCATGTGGTATGTGCCGCCAAACAATTGCTGAATTTATGGATGATGATGGTGAAATTTGAACATATAATATTTTGGGAGAGTCAAAAAAATTTGTATTAAAAGAATTGCTTCCTGGAATGTTCAGAAATAATTTTTTTAATAAGGAGTAATAATGTCAAATAATTTAATATATGATTATTGATTAGCATCAAAAAATGTTCCGCTTGAATTAAAACAACAAATGTCACTAATGTCTGATGAAGAAATTAAAGAATCATTTGTTGATGATAAGATTGTTTTTGGTACTGCAGGATATCGAGCAGTTATGGGTCCTGGAAATATGTACTTGAATGAATTCACTTATCAACGTTTAGCATATGGTTATGCAATGTTTCTTAAATCTATTAATCCAAAAAACAAGATTATCAATGTTGTTGTGGCACATGATACTAGAAAAAATAGCACTGAATTTTCTATGGTTGTAGCTAGAACATTAACATCACTTGGTATAAATGTTTACTTGTTTCAAAACAATTTACCTACACCAACACCTTTAGTTTCTTTCACTATTAGGCATTTAAAACTTGATGGAGGAATTAACATCACTGCTAGTCATAACCCTAAAGAATACAATGGTTTTAAAGCTTATAATAAATTTGGTTCGCAATTACTACCTGAAGAAGCTGAAATAGTTACTAAAAATTGTCTTAATTGAAAAACTAGTATATTATCAAAGTTTTTTTTAAATCATAATATAGTAAAGATTGTTCCAAAATCTATTGTTGATAATTATTTTTCAAGCATTAAGTCTAATATTAATTATACTCATTCTAAAATATCAAATTTTCCTATTGTTATAACAACTCATCATGGAGCATTAAGTAATAAGATTTATTTTGACTTTTTAAAATCATTAGGCAATAACATTGTAGTAGTTAAAGATCAATGTTTTTATGATGAGGATTTTATTAATTCACCAAATATGAATCCAGAAGATAATGTTTCTTTTAATTTATCTATAATTGAGGCAGAAAAACAAAATGCTAGTGTTGTTTTAGGATTCGACCCTGATGGTGATAGATTAGCAGTTGGTGTTAAGCATTGTGGTAAATGAGTTTTTTTAAATGGTAATGAATCTGGAATTATTGCTACTGATTATTTATTGAGCCATTTTGATAATAAGGATTCTAAAGTACCTATTGTTATTTCAACCCATGTTTCAAATAACTTAATAAATAATATTGTTGAAAAGTATGATGGTTTAGTCTTAAGAACAAAAACAGGTTTTAAAAATATTGGATTGGCAATGGAAGAAATTAATAATGAAAATTCAAAATTTATTGTTGCTTTTGAAGAAGCTATTGGTATGTGTATTGATAATAACATTAGAGAAAAAGATGGTCTTGCAGCTGCAGCATTGATGATTGAGATTGTTAAATATTATCATAATTTAGGTATGACATTAGTTGATGTTTTAAATAAAAAAATATATGTTGAATTTGGGAATTGATTTGGCAAAACAGTTTCAATTAAATTTGATGCAACTAAAAATATTAAAGAAACTGTAGATATTATTTTTGATAGAATACTTAATAGCAAATTAGATGAACTATATGGTTTTAGGGTTAAAAATATTAGTATGAGCGATGCTGGTGATACTGTAGATATAATGTTTGATGATAATAGATCATGAATCAAATTTAGAGCTTCTGGAACTGAACCTAAATTTAAAATGTATTTTAATCTTTATTTTGATGAAAAAAATAGTTATAATATCTATGATTGCAATTATGATGTGAAGTCAGAAGTTGTATCTAATATTGTTTTTGAATTAAAGAAAAAGTTTAGGATTAAATAATGAAGAAAATTGTTGGTAATTGAAAGTGTAATCTTGATTTAATAGATGTAGTTGATTATTTTGATTTTATTAATATGTATAGTTATGATCACACTAAGTTACATATTGGTTTAGCTGTTCCAACAGTTTGATTATTTCTAGCAAAATCTTCAACATCAAATTTTAGAATTTATGCACAAGATGTAGATTATGTACCATATGGTTCCTATACATCAAAATTGTCATATAAACATTTATTAAATATTGAAACTAATCAAACAATAATTGGTCACTCTGAAACAAGATTGTATTCTAATAATTCTGATGAAGAAATAAACAAGAAAGTTTTAAAATGTCTAGAAAACAATATTGAAGTTATCTTATGTATTGGTGAACCATTAGAAGTTTATCAAGAACATAATGTTAATCAATATTTATTAAATCAATTATCAAGAGACACTAAAGGAATTAATTTGAATACGATTAGCAAATTAACTATTGCTTATGAACCTATTTGAGCAATAGGTACTAATAAGACACCAACACTATTAGAAATATATGATGTTATAAAATTAATAAAAGATTTTTTTGTTATTAACTATGACTTTGATGTATCAGTTTTATATGGTGGTTCTGTGAATATATCAAATGTTGCTGATTTAGCTAAGATTTCAAATCTTGATGGTTTTTTAATTGGTACAGCAAGTATAAATCCGAAAACTTTTATTGAGATAATCGGAGCTACAGGATGAAATGTAAATTAATTTTTACAATCATTGATGGTTTTGGTATAGAAAAAAATAGTGAAATTAGTACAATAAAGAAAGCTAACCCAAAATTCTTTAATTTTTTAACTGCAAATTATCCATATTTAGAATTAGATGCATCAGGAAAGTATGTTGGTCTTGAAGCAAATCAATCTGGTAATTCTGAAGTTGGTCATATTACTATTGGTTCAGGAAGAACATTTGATATGGGTAAGAAAATGATTGATAATAATTTAGGTGAAATAAAAAAGAAGTTAATCCCCTTTTTAAAAAGAGCTATTAAGCAAAAAAATAATATTCATTTGATTGGTATGCCATCTACTGGATTAATTCATTCATGTGAAGATCATTTATATTTTTTAATAGACTTATGTAACCAATATAAAATTAAACCTATTTTGCATTTATTTTTAGATGGACGTGATTGTGCTAAGAAAGATGAATTTAAAGATACATTAGATTTCATTAAACAGAAATATATTAAGAATAATTTAGCATTTATAGGTACCCTGTCAGGCAGAAAATATGCAATGGATAGAAATGAAAACTGAAATTTGACAATAAAAGTATTTGAAAAAATGACACAAATTGCTAGTGGCAAAACAACACCATTTACATATATTGATGATTGTTACAAAAATAGTGTGTATGATGAGTTTATTGAACCAATATCTTTTAATAATGCTCAAACTACAATTCAAGACAATGACATTTTTATAGCATTTAATTATCGTAGTGATCGTATGAGGCAAATTTGTCATTTATTAAAACCTTCAAATTGCTTCTACTATAAACATGATGAAAAATACAACCTTAAATTAATTACATTCACTGATTATAAGTTGGATAATGTAGATTGTGTTTGTGTTCCTTTTCCAAAAATTGATGATTATCTTGGGAAGGTGTTATCTGATAACAATTATTCTCAACTTCGTATTGCTGAAACTGAGAAGTATGCTCATGTAACATATTATTTTGATTGTATGAACTTGAATCGAGTGAATAATTGTGATGCGGTTTTAATACCATCTCCAAATGTCTTTACATACGATTTAAAACCAAAAATGAATGCTAGATTTGTGACTAAAGAGGTTTTATCATCTCTAGATAAATATGACATCATTATCATAAATTATGCAAACACTGATATGGTTGGTCATACAGGCAACTTAAAAGCATCTATAAAATCCATCAAATATATCGATAAACAACTAAAAAGAATTTATAATGCCACATATAAAAATTTAAAAATTCCTATTGTTATCACTTCTGACCATGGAAACGTTGAGAAAATAGTTGATGAAAATGGTATAATCTATACTAACCATACTAGTAATAAAGTTCCTTTTGTTTTTGTAGACAATAAGGTAAAATTAAATAGTGTGGGAGGAAGTTTGGCTAATATAGCACCTACTATTTTGGAATACTTGAATATTAGGATTCCAAAAAATATGTCTAGGAGTTTATTAAAAAGTTAAGATTATGCTTTTTTCAAAAAACAAAATTAAAGAATCAATAAAAAATGCAGATGTTGATAACAAACCAATTGATAGTGAGTTTGAATCTTTAGCATCCATAAAAAGAAAGCAAAAAGATAAGAAATTATTAAATAAATTGATAGTAAACCCTTATCGTGATGGTGTTAAAAATTTAAAACTTAAGAAAGAAACTACTAAATCATATATTAAGTCAAATTATAAATTTCTCATTTTATTGCTTTTTATTGCTACATTTTTAACATTTTTTATTTCCTTAGCATATACAGCTTTTCTTCCTTTCGAATTTAAATTTATAGGTAACATCCAAACTTCATTAAGCAACTTTTATTTAGCAACTAATAATTCAATTACTGGAATTACTACAATAGCAATTGTTATCATTGTGTTTTTTATAGTATCATTGATTTTAGGTTTTTTAGTTTTTAAATGGTATAAATCAAGAACTTTGATCAACACAAATAAAGTTACAAAAATATTATCAATTTGTTGCTATATTATAACAGCACTTGTTATTGTAGCTATGCTTTTGATTGTGCTTATACCACCTGATATTTTTTCTCAAGATAGTTATCAATCTGTATGAAATTATATTGTTAAAATTGATAATGCTACAATTGATGCTGAGAAATTACAATATATCAAAAGTTTAAACGATTTAATTATTGGTCAAAATTTACCAATGTCTCCTATTTCAACATCAGGAAATCCAACACTACAAAATTATTTTGATTGAAGAGTTAATAGTGGATTTATTTTGCCTGGTGTATTAAGTGATTCATCTTTATTGTATGCATCTGATTTTAGTTTAACTACCACTGGTATAGTTGTTATTGTTCTAGTGTCTTTCTTTGGATTTTTAGCAATGATTATATGTCCTCTTGTGTTATTATTTTATTCTTGAATTAAAGAGATTAGATTTGATCTTCTTAACAAAGAAATCTCTAAAAATTACAATTTTATAAAATCTATCATTTATAACATTATGTTGAAGTTTAACGATTTTTCTATTAGGAAGATGAAAGATATTAAAGAAAAAGAAACTTATCATAAATATAAAAAGCGTCTTGATAAAACAGGTAGTAAGTCTAAGAATGATGAATTATTCACAACTAATGTTGACAAAGAACAGTTAGTATTGAACCAGGAAAATAAATTAAGAGATGAATTCCTGAAAAATGAACCAAATGTAGCCTTTTTGTCATCGAGTGGTAAATGAATGTACCATGATGGTAATAACAATTTCTTTATTGCAAGAGGTGACGAATGAGTACCATTTGATATTTCGAAGGAAATTCATAAAGCTCATGCAAACATTGTAGATGAAAACTTAAACTTCTCTCCTTCTGAAAAGAAAATTAAGGAATCAAAAATCAATCTTGGAAGAAAAAAAGAGAATGATATTACTATTCCAGATCAAGAAATTGATGATATAGTTAAGAGTTTAAATATTTAAGTATGTCAAAGTATAATTCATTGAAAATTATTGTCTTTTTAAAATCAGTTCAAGTATTTTTGTATATTACTATATTTGCTTTTTTATTAACTATTTTTATTTCATCAGTAAATGTTACTGGCGAAAAGATTTTTTTATGAAACAATCCTGCAAATATTAACGACATTATAATTGGTTTTTATAAGATATCATTATCTAACAATAATTTCATCTTAAAAGCATCTCCTTTATTTATTGCTTGTAATGTTATTATTCTAAGTTCAATTATTATTTTTATAATTAATTCACTTATCTTAAAAATTCGTTATCATTTTGAGAAAAAACAGTTTTTTAAGTCAGGGTTAATATTTATTACTTTATCAATATTATTTTTAGTGGTTATTTATTCTATTTATTTTTCTAAGCCTATAAACTTTATTCCTAACACAAATAATCAAACATTGGATTTGAATTATTTGATTAAATATGTTACAACAACTACTGGTAATCTAACTATTGCTAATTATTGATTTTCGACTAATGGAATAGTATATTTATCAATACTATCTCCTATATTTTTGGTTTTAGTTTTCTTTCCTATAAAAATAATTTATAATTTAGTAAGAGTTTCATATATATAAGAGGAATAAATGAATAACTATAAAGATACTTTATTAATGCCTTTTACTTCGTTTGAAATGAAGGCAAATTTAAATCAAAAAGAGCCATTAATTCAAAAAGCATGAGTTGATAATCATATTTATGAATTATGTCTCCAAAAAAATAGAGAAAATGAACAATTTATTTTACATGATGGACCACCATATGCAAATGGTGATATCCATGTTGGTCATTCGTTAAATAAAATTATTAAGGATGTAATTGTTAGATATAAGTTAATGAATGGGTTTTATTCACCGATTATTTATGGTTGAGATACACATGGTTTACCTATTGAAAATGCTATTTCTAAGAAGGATAAAAATTTTGAACAAATACTAGATCCAATTATCAAAAGAAAACAATGTCGTCAATATGCTTTAGAACAAGTTGAAAGACAGCTTGTTCAATTTGCTAGACTTGGAGTATTAACTAATTGAGAAAAGAAATATCTAACATTAGAAAATTCTTTCGTATTAGATGAATTATATTTATTTTCTAAAATGGTTGAACGGAAATTAGTTTTTCAGGATTTTAAACCGGTTTATTGATCTTGAAGCACTAAGAGTGCATTAGCTGATGCTGAAATTGAATATAAAGAAGTTGTGGACCCATCTATTTTTCTTGGTTTTGATGTATGTGATAATCAAGACTTTCTTCCGAATAATACTAAATTGTTAGTTTGAACAACAACACCTTGAACAATCCCAAGTAATCTAGCAATAGCTGTTAATCCAGATATTAATTATTGTTTATACAAACATAATCATTCTTATTATGTTTTTTCTGATAATTTAAAGGATAAGTTATGTGATAAATTGAATCTGAATGGTGGAGAAATTGTTAAAATTTTTAAAGGATATGAATTAGAAAATCTAAAATATTTTCACCCACTAAATAAGTTAATAAATCCCATTATTTTAGCTGAATATGTTTCAGATAGTGATGGTACTGGTTTAGTACATAATGCCCCTGGTTTTGGTTTAGATGATTATTATGCTTGTAAAAAATATGGAATTAATGTTTATTGTCCAATCGATGATTTTGGTAAATTTGATTCTACTATTAATGATCAAGATTTAGTAGGAGTTTCTTATTTAAAAGCAAACGATATTATTATTGATAAATTAAGAAATGTTAATTCATTATTATTAGTTGAAGAAATCAAGCATTCAGTTGCACATGATTGAAGATCAAAAAAACCAGTGATGTATCGAGCAACTAAGCAATGATTTGTGAACATTAGTGCAATTCATCATGAAATAAATGAAACTTTAAAAAAAGATGTTAAGTCAGCTGATGATAAAACATTAGAGAGAATTAGTGACATGATTTCAAAAAGAAAAGAATGATGTATATCAAGGCAAAGAGTTTGAGGTGTACCAATTCCAATGATTTTTGATGAGAATAAACAACCAATTTATAATATTACCTTAATTAATCACATTATTAATATTTTTGAGAATGAAGGTGTAGATGTTTGATTTGAAAAGGATGTAGATTATTTTATTCCGAAATGAATGGATAAGACTAAAAAGTATTATAAAGAAAAAGATATTATCGATGTTTGATTTGATTCTGGTTCTTCATTCAATGTCTTGAAACACTATAATTTAAAATATCCTGCTGATTTATATTTTGAGGGTTCTGATCAATTTAGAGGATGATTTAATTCTTCTTTAATTAATGGTGTAATAATGAATAATATTGCTCCATATGCTTTCTTGTTACAACATGGATTTGTTTTAGATGAAAATGGAAATAAGATGTCAAAATCATTAGGTAATACTGTTGACCCATTAAAAATTTGTAATGAATATGGTGCAGATGTTTTAAGAATATGAGCAACTACTAATGATTATTCATGTGATTTAAGAATTGGTGAAAATATTATCAAACAATCAGCAGAAATGTATCGAAGAATTAGAAACACATTATTTAGATATTCTTTATCTGTTCTAAATGATTTTGATCCTATTAAAGATTATAATAGTGATTTTAGAATCGAGGATTTATATGTATTGAATCGTTTGAATGAAATTATTAATACAGTTAAGAATTCATATGATAAATTTGATTTCATAAATGTTACCAAAACAATCAATAATTTCACTTTAGAATTAAGTCATTGATATTTTGATATTATTAAGGATGAATTATATTGTGCAGATAAAGATAGTTGAGATAGAAGAAAAATTCAATCAGCAATTTATGAAATTTTAATTAGATTGTTAATTATATTAACTCCAATTATTCCACACACATGTGAAGAGGTTTATAGTTTTTTAAATAAAAAAGATAAATTAAAAAGTATTTGTCTAGAAGATTTTCCTTCAACTATCAACATTAACCTTGATCAAGATATCAAAAATGATATTGATAAATTTTTTAATATAAAAGATAAAATATATACTAAACTAGAAGAAGCTAGACAATCTGGGATTATCAAAAAATCAAATGAAGCAATTGTTTTAATGAAAAAAATATTAAATTTTGATGAACAAATATTAGCAAAATGATTAAATGTAGCATTGGTAAAATTTATTGATAATGATGAAATACAAATCAAAAATAGTGAATTTAAAAAATGTTTACGTTGTTGAAATCATTATGATGATAATCATATGGCAAATGATGAGTTATGTACAAGATGTTATAATGTAATTAATAAGTAAATTTACTTAGCTTTATTTTTTGATTAATTTCTATCTTGTGGAAGTTTATAGAGTTTTCAACCATAATAAGCAATGATACAGGGTTTTGAAAGAATATTTCATCATTAGTTTTATTGTAACCTCTAATTAATTGGGTTATTTCTAGATTGTTATTTAGAACAAGAATATCAAAATTATTCTTTGCATTACTAAGATTTAATATGAATGTTTTCTTTATTAGATAACTAGTATAATTGTCAATATAAATTAGACCTTCAACATATTCCTTAAATTCACCAAATGACATAACATATGTTTTTAACTTAAGACTAGATTCATTAATATTAATAGTAATATTTTTAAATTTAGTTTGCGATAATTTCTTTTTGTCTCTAAGTTTTTTAATATATTTACATTTTTTCATGTTGGACTATATAATATATTATATTATTTATATGTTTTTTGAAAAAATTAAGAAAGAATTAAGATTAATTTTTAAGTTTGCTATTATTGATATGAAGAGAAAATTTAAATCTTCAATTTTGTCTTGATTTTGATTAATAATTGCTCCATTGATGATGTTATTTATGTATTGATTTGCCTTTAGTTCTTCTGGTAGCAATACAAATGAGATTCAATATACTATCAATGGTCATGAATATAACTTTAAATGAATTGCTTGAATCATCATTGGTTCTTTTTCTTGAACTTATTTTGGTGATATCATTGTTTCTGGACCATATGCAATTAAGAATTATCATTGAATGTACAAAAGTTTTGGAATCCGATTTTATATTCCAACTATTATTGTAAATGTTTCCAAATTTATTGTAGGATTAGGTTTATTAATAGTTGCTTGATTAATTTCAATAATTTGTAATGCTACTGATGGTAATCCTGAAACTTTACCATTGTCAATTTATTCACTTGAAGTTCCATTAATGTTTATATTAATTTTTTCTTTTATGCTTGGTTGATCATATTGTCTTTCTCATTTTGTGGGCATATCAAGAGATTTTCAAAACTTAATATTTGTATTACCAATGTTATTATCATGAGTTTCTGGGGTTTTTTTACAACCAAATAGTATAGGTGCTGGTAATGATGCTGTTAATATTATTTTGCAAATTAATCCATTTAATTTTATGATTAATGGTTTAAGATCAACCATGCTTGGATATAGTGAGATATTTAGTCCTAATATGTATTGTGAATGATATTCTATACTTTCATTTTTCTTATGATTAATATTATTTTGGTTAGTAGGTTTATTGTTGAGTAAGAAAACAGGAAAATTTATTGTTGATATTGTATAGAAGGTTATTATGGTTACAAAGAAAAAGGAAATTATTGATAATAGAAATATAGACATTGAATTTTGTAATGTGAGCAAAAATTATTTTTTGTGCAAAAATGATTTTGAAAGATTACAAACTGTACTTTTTTCTTTTGCAAGAAAGAAAAGATTAAAACCTGCACTTAATGATGTTTCATTTAGGATTTATGAGGGTGAAAAAGTAGCGATAATGGGGAAGAATGGCGCGGGAAAATCTACATTATTGAAAATTATTTCTAATATTGTAAAACCATCAAGCGGAAAGGTTGTTGTCAATCGAAAAGTTTCTTCGTTACTTGATGTTGGTATAGGAATGGAACCGGAATTTACAGGAAGAGAAAATATTTATATAAGAGGAACACTTTTAGGCTATTCAAAAAAAGAAATTAATGAAGTAATTGATAAAATTATTGATTTTAGTGGTTTAAGAGAATATGTTGATCTTGAAATGAAGAGATATAGTTCTGGGATGATTAGTAAATTAGGTTTTAGTATTAACTTGTTTTTTAATCCGGAAATTTTAATTGTTGATGAAGCTTTATCAGTTGGTGATGTTGATTTTAACAATAAAGCAAAACAAGAAATCATTAAATTATCTAAAGAAAAGAAAACGACACTTTTAATAGTAAGCCATAATGAAGATACTATTAATGGACTATGTGATCGAGGAATTTGTATCCTAAATAATAAAATTGCTTTTGATGGTGAATTTAAGAAATGTTTAGAATTTTATAACAAAAACATTGATGATAAAAAGGAAGTGTAGATAGTTTTGGGGAAACTACTTTTAAGGATTAACGTTAAAAAGTATAAAAACTATTAATCCTTGATATTAAAATTATAATCTATCATCAAATAGAATTTTTAATTGATTATAAATTATTCCTCAATTCTGA
>CASEIK010000005.1 GCA_949288005.1 uncultured Mycoplasmataceae bacterium
TTTAAATAAGGGTTTAGAGTTATTTTTATTTGGATGTAAAACACAAATTTTTGATGATGGGAATAAAAGAACATCTTTATTAAATGCTTCATTTTATTTAATTAATAATGGTGTTGCATCACAATTTTATTTACCAAAAGAAGAAATCAAGCATTTTAGACAACATCTTATAAATTATTATGAAAATGAAAATTATAAAGAAACTATAAAAAACTTTTTAAAGAAATATTGCATTACATATACAAATGAATTTAAATTAACTGATGAATATAAAGAAATATTTAATATTTATGAAAATGAAGAAATAGAAGATGAATTAAAAATCAATGAAGAAAGTAATCATCAACAAAACTCAGGACAAAAAAGGTAATTGAGAGGTAAGTATGGAAAATAAAAAGAATAGTAATAGTGTTATAAGAGAGAGAGAGAGAGACGTGTTGCAAGAATCAGTTAAAAACTGAAGATGATGTTAAAGAATATTTAAAAAATGTAATTGGGAAACCTATAAAAGTAGGGCAAACAACAACATTTTTAAATTTAGGATTTACAACTTTTGATATAAATAAAATCCAAGAATCAATCAAAAAAGAATTCAAAATTCAAAATGCATTGCACAAACAACCAGATGGTTGATATTTTCCAGATGATACAACAAATACTGCTCTTGTTATAGAAACAAAATCACCTAATCATAAACTTGGTTATGAGCAAGAAAAACAATTAAAGTCATATATTTATATAGCTGCAACAAAATATAAAAAAGTAATTGGAATATTATTTAATGGTGAAAAAGTTAGATTATATAAATATGTAAAAGGTGATATTGTTGAACTAACGGAAAATATTAGTCCAAAAATATAACCTATTAATTATTACCTTAATTTATATAATTCTAAAGAAATTGATAAAGCTTTTATATATGAATGTACCTATAAAATAAATAATATTTTCTATAAGCATATTAAAATCAAATCTCTTATTCAAAGAATGATCTTTACAGCTTCAATGTTAATTGCAAAAAAGAATGGAGCTGAATATTCACCTAATCAAGATATTAGTGAATGAAAAGAAATAACATTATCTAAATTAAAAAAGAGAATTGAAGAAGATATTGAAAAATCTAAAAAATATGAATCAAAAGTTAGAAAATTATATGAATTTTTCTCAACCATTGAACCGGTTATTGATGCTAAAGATGAAAACACAATAATAAAATCAAAAAAGATATTGTTAGAGAATATTGATAATATTGTTGAAGAAATGGATTCACCTAATTGAAAAGGTGAAGATGTTATGTCTATCTTTTTTAATGAATTTTCAAGATATAAAGGTGAGATAAGAAATGGACAAGTATTTACACCTGATCATATAACTACATTTATGTATAAAATTGCAAATGTTAATAAAAATAGTAATGTATTAGATGCTTGTTGTGGTTCAGGTTCTTTTTTAGTTAAATCTATGGCCCTAATGATAGACGAAGCTGGTGGAGATATAACTAAAGATGCTATTGATATTAAAACAAATCATTTATTTGGTATTGAAAATGATCCAGAAATTTATGCTTTAGCTTGTGCTAATATGCTTTTACATAAAGATGGTAAAACTAATTTAGAATTAGGTGATGCTACATCAAAAGAAATGTATGATTGAATAAAATCAAAGAAAATAAATAAAGTTTTGATGAATCCACCATATGAAGATGAATTTAAATGTTTAGATATTGTTAAAAATGTTCTTGATGCAACATTACCAAATGCTGATTGTTTATTTTTGATGCGAAATAATAAACTATCTAAACATTGAAATAAAAATACTTATTTAGCTAACAAAATCTTAGAAGACCATAAATTATTAAAAATCATTAAACTACCACCTATTTTTAATGGTTTAGCAGGAGCTGGAGATGTAAGTATTTTTTATTTTAAATCTCATGAACCACAAAAGAATAGCCAAATTATTTCATATTGAATTAAAGAGGATGGATATGGAACAGTTAAAAATAAAGGTCGTCAAGATTTAATGAATATATGATCAGTTGATGGTGGGTTAGAAGAAAAATGATTAAATATTATTGCACAAAATTTAGATGAAGAATCAAAAATTACTATTGATCCCATTTCAGGTAAGTTAGAATATCAAATTAAGGTTAATTTTGATATTTGTGAAGATGATTTTTTAAAAGTTATTATTGATAGATTTATGTTTGAAAATCCAGAGATAGCAAAATTGTTCAATTTAAAATCATCTAAAGGAGCTAAATAATATGAATTTAAAAAATATTAAGATTTGTGCTTTGTTTGATTTTGAAAAAGGTAAAGAATCTTCTCCAAAAGAATTTGAATTAAAAGATCCAAACGGGATAAATTGTGCAGTTGCTAAAAATAATAATTCAGGATTTATTGGTAATAAATTAAATCCAATTAAAATATTTAATGGAAATAAAATTTTAATAATTGCTCAAGGAGATGGTGGTGCTGGATTAGCTTTTTTTGCAGATGGACCTTTTTGTGCTAATAAATGTGTATGAGTTGGAACACCAAAAAAAGAATTTGTTCAATATAATAAATTTATAGGAATTTACATTTCTACTATTTTATCAAAAATCAAAAATCAATATTCTCATACAAAAGGTATAAATGAAGAAATTTTAAAAGAAATTGAAATTCCATTACCGTTCAAAGAAAATAATCCTGATTGAGAATATATGGAAAATTATATAAAAAGATTATGAAAACATACACACTCACTATTCTTTCAAGCATTAGAAGAATGTAAAAAAAGTAAATCAAAAATAACACCATTAAATAAATGAAAAGAATTTAGGATTTCAGATTTTTTTAAAATTATTAATGGTAAAAATATTACGCAAAAGCAAATAATAGAAAATTCAGGAAATATTCCAGCTATTCAAGGTGGAGAATATAATAATGGTATATTAGGATATTTATCAAATAAACTTATAAATGATGATAATTTTTGTTTTATAAATCAAGATTTTTTATCGTTAGCAAGAGTAGGTTCAGCTGGCGCTGTTTGCTATCAAGATAAACCAAGTTTTATTGGTGATAAAGCGAAAGCATTAATTCCAAAATTCAAACACAATAAATATAATCTTTTATTCTTTGCTACTGTATTAAATAAATTAAAAGAAAAGTTTGATTATTCTAATGGTATTAGAACAGAAGAATATAAAAATATAAATATAAAGT
>CASEIK010000006.1 GCA_949288005.1 uncultured Mycoplasmataceae bacterium
ACTATAAAAGATATCATGTATATATGGAGATGAAAGATAAAAGAACAATTGATAGATATTACACACCAATTTCATCAATATTTGCTATAAGGGAGTACAATAAACATGTGGTTGTGTAAAAAGACTATGATTTAAGCATGATCATATTTCAAGATTAATTATTCTAAATTATACTTATAATAGAGATAAAATTATTATAAAAAGGATTAAATATGAAAGAACATGATTATGAAAAAGATTATGAATGATGTGTTGAGGATTTTAGAAAGCTTATTAAAACTTTTAACGATAATATGTTGTCCCGTAATTTAGGGATGTATAAATGTTGGCATGAAGCTACAAAATGTCATTTGAATTCAAAAGACAAATTAGATGAATATTGAAATGCCAAAAAAATTAAAAAACTTTATGAATTATTGGAATTAGAATATAACATTAGACACCATAAATTATCTAATTAAATTTTAATCATTCAATAATTGTAATTTTATTAAATTGTTCATTTGATAAACCAACATTATTAAATAATTGAATTGATATGCCATCATTTATTTCCATTATAAAGTTATCAATATTTACATTAATACCACTAAAAGCACTGGAATCAAAATCATATGATAATGGTACACTAGAACTAGCTACATATCCACTAATAATTGATATCTTAAAGTTTGTGTAATTATTACTAAAGACATTATCATAGATACCAAGTAAAATAGGTCCCATTATGCTAATTGAAAAATTATCATTACATTGAGAAAATGATTTTGAAAACAATTGTACATCATCACTATCTAAAGTAACTGAAGTTAAATTATTACAATTGCTAAAAGCTTCATTAGTTATAGAGATAATATAAGAACAAGTTATATTAACTGTAGCAATATTAGAATTTTTAAAAGCATTTTGTCAAATAGTGATACTTGAATATTTATTTTCGTCAAGATTTAACAATAATTCAGAACTCAATTTTGAACATTTATAAAAAGCATCCTTTCCTATCTCAACTATAGCATTTGAATTTATATTTATTTTTGATACATTTTTGAATATATTTTTTTTATAGAAATTATTTGAGATGGAAATTAAAACATTTGCTGGTAAATCATTAATATTTGGAAAGTTTATTACTTGTTGATCAACTCTATTTAATATTGTAGATGCTGAATATGTTTTAATAGAATAATGGATAAACAAAATTCCATTACAAGCAAAAACATTTTTAAATTCACTATCTGTTGATTTAACTTTGATATTCTTAACACTAGATCAATCAATATCAAAAATTATTGTTGATAATTGTTTAGAACTTGATGTTTTTTTAGAAAAATCAATTTTTATAGAATCTGGTATTTCAACAAATTCAAGTTGATTGGTTAAATTATCGAAACAATCATATTCTAATGAATCATAATCTTTGAAATCGTCAGCGGTTAATGATGTTTTATTGTATCAAATACCATTTGAAGCAAAATTTTGTTTAACTGTTTTTGAAGTTAATGTATTCACATTTGTTTTATTATTGGTTTTATCTTCTAGATTTTTAATAATTACAAGAGGGATAGCAATACCACAAGAAATAGCAACTAAACTAAAAACTCCTAAAACAATTAAAAATATTTTTAAATTTCTTTTCATTCTCCAACTCCAAAACTTAAGGTATCTAAATAAATCTCAAGTGATTGTTTAAACAAACTTTGTATATAATACAACTCCTATTATTCAATTTTTATCACCTATATTTGTTATTTTTATACTAAGTATTTTAATACAATATAATAAAATATGATTGACAATCTATTTGAAAGAAAAACAAACGTTGTTAAATACAATTAATATCTAGAATTAATAAAGAATGTTAAAATCCCTAACAATCTTACTCATTTAACTAAAAAAATTGTTAGAACTAATGATTGATGATTACGATGAGAAATCTTTAGCATTTAGATTTCAACTTTTAAAAAACTGAATAAATCAATATGAATCATTAAGTTCTTCATTTTCTAATCAACTTGAAAAAAATATTCATCATTTAAGATTAACAAGTTATTTAAATGCTGAAGAGAAAAATTATGTCTATCACACTCAATCATATGTTTTCTCTTTAACTAGAAATATAAAATCATATTGTTAACTTTCAATTATTTGATGGAGAAGAAGCATATTTCCACTATGACAATGTAACAGTTAAAACGTATGAATCAAAATTTGTCTTCAAAGGAGAATTGTATATAACCAACACAAGAATCATTTTTAGTGATGAAATATATGTTCATTGATTGAACATTGATAACATTAATAGAATTTATAATCATAAAAATAATATCTTTGTTCACTATCTAGATAAGATTATTTATTTTAGTTTCCCAGATCATAGATTATTTGAGTTATCTTTT
>CASEIK010000007.1 GCA_949288005.1 uncultured Mycoplasmataceae bacterium
TTTTACTAAAATTAGTAAATAAAGGAGATTATTATATGGATTGAAAAACATATGAACAAAAATTTGAAGAGAAATCCTTACCAATTTTTGCTTGATATGAACAAGAATTAGCAAAACTTAGAACCGGTAAGGTCACAGCAGTTGTACTTGATCATATTAAAGTTGAAGCTTATGGTGAATTACAACAAATTAATCAAATTGCTAATATTTCATCACCAGAACCACGTGTTTTGATTATTAAAGCTTATGACTCATCATTATATAAAAATATCGCCAATGCAATAAGTAATTCTGGCTTAAATATTAATCCTCAAATTGATGCTGACAAAATAAGATTAGTTTTTCCTGCTCTAACTGAAGAATCAAGAAAAGAAATGACTAAAAAGGCTAAGTCAATTGCAGAAGATGCTAAGATTAGAGTTAGACGTCTTAGACAAGAAATCCATGATAATTTCAAAAAAGATGAAGAACTAACTGATGATGATAAGAAAAATTATGTTAACAATTTAGATAAAACAACAAAATTAAAAAATGAAAAAATTGAAAAAATCCTTGAACTAAAAAATAAAGAAATTCTAACAATCTAATTAGTATGAACAAAACTAGTAATTTAAAACATATTGCTTTTATAATGGATGGAAATGGTAGATGAGCCAAAAACAAAAATTTGAAAAGAACTCAAGGCCATCTAGAAGGATCTAATCGAATTCCTGAAATAATCGATGGTTGCATTAAGCATAACATTAAATATATTTCTTTTTTTTGCTTTAGTACAGAAAACTGAAAGCGTCCTAAAACTGAGGTTAACTTCTTAATAAACAAAATATATAAATCACTATCTACTAAGAATTTAAAGTGATTTAATGATAGGAATATTAAAGTGAATTTAGTTGGATTTAAAAATAATATTCCAAAAATTATATATAATTCTATTGTTAAATTTTGTGAAAAAACTAATAACAATAATGGTTTTAATGTCAATTTCTATTTTAATTATGGTGCACAACAAGAGATATTATTTGCCATCAAGAAAATGAATGAACTTAAACTTAAAATTACTAGACAAAATTTAGAAAAATGCTTACTTAATCCAAACTTTCCTGCTGTTGATCTTTTAATTAGAACAAGTGGAGAAAAAAGAATTAGCAATTTTCTATTA
Source organism: uncultured Mycoplasmataceae bacterium (assembly GCA_949288005.1). Classification (GTDB taxonomy): domain Bacteria; phylum Bacillota_I; class Bacilli_A; order Mycoplasmatales; family Mycoplasmoidaceae; genus Mycoplasma_L. Next base: position 1,160 of record CASEIK010000007.1, read on the forward strand.
TGACAAATAGCATATGCTGAAATTATCTTTGAAGAAGTTTTTTGACCTGATTATACAATTAAAATACTAAATAAAAATATTAATGAGTACAATAAAAGATGTAGGAGATTTGGTGGTATTTAATTATGATTGGTACAAAAGTTAATCTTTCAATTAATAAATTAAATACAAAATCAAGGCAAAACTTTAAAAAAAGATTATTGTTTTCACTTGTAATAGTTTTTTACTTGGTTTTTTCACTTTTATTTTTTTTATTAGCACAAAATCGAAATAAATGAGTTGATGTTCCAGTACTAAACCAATTCTTTGGTTGATTTGTTTTATTTTGAATATTCCCAATTATTTTTTTGGCATCAAAAGAAATTAGGGATATTCATTTTAAACAAAATATTATGGCATTCTTAATTGTGATTTTTTCCATTATGATTGTAATTTATATCCCAACATTTATTTATTTTTTACCATTATATAATTTAGTTTCTAACGATACTAACAACCAAACATTTTGGTTTTTGATGTCTATTGTAATTTGTTCTGCATTTGTGCTTTTAGCGAATGTGTTATATTTATGAAGCCAAGGGTTATTTAATGTTAAACAATTATTTGTTCATAACTTATTGATTTTTCTTGTCTCATATTTTTTATTATCATTTTTATTTTTTGGATTAGTTAAAAGCTGAACTACTGTTTTAATTCTTTATATGATAACCGCTCTAACAGATACGTTTGCATATCTTGTTGGGATGTTCTTTGGCAAAAAGAAATTATCACCTTTTATTTCGCCAAATAAAACTATAGCTGGTTTTGTCGGTGGAATTTTATTATCTACAATTGCATGCTTGATAGTGATTTTTTTATTTTCATTTATTCCAAATGAATATAATGTATTAGGTAATTTTTTTGGAGTGAAATTTAAATACTCCACAAATTTTATAAATGTTAATAATGAATATACAAATTTTCCTTTTTGATGAGTATCGATTACATTTATACTTTTAGCATTATCAATTAGTGCTGTATTAGGTGATTTATCATTCAGTTATATTAAAAGAAAATATGGTATTAAGGATTTTTCAAATCTTATACCTGGTCATGGTGGAATGTTAGATAGAATTGATTCGCTATCTTTTGTTTTTACTTCCTTTATTACATTAATATCAATGATATCTTTATTCTCATCTACTAGTCCGTTGATATAATAATAACAAGATGAGAATTTTAATTTTTGGCGCAACAGGTAGTATCGGTACACAAGCATTAGATATTATAAAAAAACAAAAACATCAATTAGTTGGCTTTAGTTTCAATCAAAATGAAAAATTAGCTAAAAAAATAAAGAAACTATTTAATGTTAAATATGTCTATGCAAATAATAAATTTAATATTGTTAATGTAAATTCTAATGATGAACTAATTTTAAAAACTAAACCAGATTTAATAATCAATGCAATATCTGGTTATAAAGGACTTGAAATTAGTTTGTTATCTATAAAGCACAAAATAGATTTGGCACTAGCAAATAAAGAGACACTGGTTATTGGAGGAAAGTTCATAAGAAATTTATGCATTAAAAATAAAGTTAATATTTATCCTATTGATAGTGAACATTCATCAATTTATGATGTGTTAATCAATAATAAAAAGAAAGTAAAAAAAATCATAATAACTTGCAGTGGTGGTGCTTTCTATAATCATTCCAAAAAACAATTAGAGAATATATGCATTAACGATGCACTAAAACACCCTAATTGATCAATGGGGGAAAAAATAACAATTGACTCTTCTACATTAATTAACAAGTGTTTTGAAATAGTTGAAGCATATTGATTGTTTAACACCAAGAATATTATTGCACTATATCACCCACAATCAATTGCTCATTGTGGAATTCAATTTGATGATAATTCTTATTTTTTTAATTGTTCTGTTCCTGATATGCACATTGCAATTGATTTAGCTATAAACAAATTTAAGCAATTAGATAAACCATGCATTAAAGAATTAGATTTTACTAAACTAAACCTGCATTTTGATTATATAGATATAAATAAATACAAACCTATTAAATGAGCATATGATATTATCAATGACAATAACAATAGTCTTGGTACTATAATTAATGTAAGCAATGATATAGCAGTTAATAAATTCTTACAAAACCAAATTAAATTCAATGAAATAATTCCATATATTGAAAAAAATATAAAATTATTTTCTAAAACTAAAATTACCAAGATTAGTGATATTAAACAATTAATAACCAATATTGAAGAGGTTAATAAGTAATTTTAAATGAATGTGGTGTTCTTTTAAATGTAACTAAAACAAGATATGTGTTTGCCATTGCAAAACTTGCAAACAAATTAATAACATTGTTGAAAAAACTCAAAATTCCAGTGTTAAATCCAGTTCTAATATATGGAGTACTTGATGCTAACATAATCTTGTATGGACTAATTTCTCTAAACCTTAATGAGTAGCAGAAAATCAAAATGTAACCATAAACAAATAAACAAATTCAATAGATTGCATGTTCATATGTTGTAAACCATGAGTCAAACAAAGGACCCGAACTAAAACCTAAATAACTTATTATTACTAACGAGAAAATAGTTGTTAGAAAAATATTATAATAATTTTTTAGATTGGATAATTTATCGATACCACTCAAATATCACTTTGATTTCATTTCATTGACTTTATTATCACTCTTAGAAAAGAAAATAGTTTTTGTCATATCAAAAAATATTGAAAACAAATCTCTAATCTTATATCTTCTAATAAGTAACAAATAAATGTAATTTGTAATAACAATAATATTTGTCACTATAAACATTAACAATATTATTAATGAAATTCTTAAAAATGTAGCAATTGGTTGTACTGCTAAAGAAGTTGTAAGTGATGTAAACATAAATATTGGTGACACATAACTTAAAGAACTAGTTTTAGAACTCATCTTTAAACTTAAGTTATACAATTTATGCAACAGTCTATTGTTATACACACTTAATAGAACAATAATTAAAATCTCTAACATAATCAAAATTATTAAAGATCCAATGAAATAAATACCAAATTTTAATCCCTTAATAGCGAATAATAAATTTAATAAATGATATGCCGCATAATATAATGTTGGAGAAGTTGAATACTCTAATGGGTTAGGATGATTACTATAATCACTAGCAAAAGCAAAGAAAGAATCCTTAAATAAATATTGAAGACTACTTGTTGATAATGCAATAAAAGCAAATCAAAAATAAAATAGTGAAATCTTTGCTAAATTAAAGAATATTCTCTTTCGATTAATTAAATCATATAAATTTGCAAACACAGATGCAGGGATTAGAATAATAAAACTAATAAACATTATATTTACTGAAAATCCAATGAATGTTGACATCAAATAAATTAAATGTCTAATCCATAATTCGTTGTCATCATTTTGTTCATATACATTAAAATTATTAACTCCAGCAATTATTAACCCTACAATCAAACCTAATAAAAACATATATCCCAACATTTTCTTGGGACTAAAATATCTTCTTAAACAATTGAATTTGATTTGCAACAACATTAAAACTATAGATATTGCTATTATTGCTAAAATACAACAACCAAAAATTATCATTTTCTGATTATTTATGAACAAGTAGTTATACATATAGTTATTATATGTTATTAGTTTCAAAAGAATTTAACATTATAACTTTTTAAGGATTAAATCAAGATAATCAAAATACATATCTATTAGTAATGTTATATTTTTTACTAGCTAAATATCTTTAATACAAATACTTTTTTAATAAATAGTTAAAGTTAATATTGAATAATCATTATTCAAGCAAATGCTTAAATCTACACATGGACATAATTTTGGGACAATTACTTTATAACATATTATTTTTATAATTAATTGGACTAAGTCAACTTAATTTTTCTTGTATTCTTTTATTGTTGTAATAAAAAATATATTCATCAATTAAACATTTAAGCTCA
>CASEIK010000008.1 GCA_949288005.1 uncultured Mycoplasmataceae bacterium
GAACTAGTAGAATATATGGTGATTACTACGGAGTACAAGTTAAATTCAATTCAAAAGCTAACATCGTTAATTATGAAAGTAGAGAGGCAACTAATTTTGATAGAGAGTTTAAGAATATAAAAATCATGTCACAAAAAGAAAAAAAGGAAATGATTTTTACTCTTAGAAAACAAGATGGAAATTTATATCCTGAATTTATAGAAGATGTACCAATAGTGGACACTTGAAAAGATTCGTCACCTTCAGGTTTTTGAGGTGTTAACTATGTAGCTGTTGGTAGATCATCAGGTGAATATGCACCAAATTTCTTGTTTGGTAAAAATCAATCTGGGTATAGTCCAGGTATAGTAAATAAAGATAATAAACCATGTTTTAATGGTAGTGAAACAGCAAAATATGAAGGGAAAAAATTAGAAGGTGTGCTATATCTTAGCCAAGTATCATATTGAAGATTAATTGGTTATTATGCACCATATAAGCATCTTCGGGTAATTGATATAAATAATAATGAAAAATATGCAAAAGATTCAAATGCATCATTTTATGACTCCGCTGATCAAAGTGGTTGAAAGTGAAATTGAATGAGTGATCAAATAGCACTTATAATTTTTGATGGTAAAATTTGAAGTTCAACACGTGCTAAAAGTTCATTTAAAATAGAATTAAAAAATAAAATCTTTACTAGTATTACTGTTGATCAATTTTTAGATAATTTTAAAAACCCAAGCACAATTAAAGATATTCTCCAATTAAATTTTTTAACGACACCATCTCTTTGTATAGATGGAAAAGATGGAGAAGGGTCAGTTATTAATGCTTGAGATGATGAGGAATCTAAAAAAGTAATAATTGAAGTGTCCACTCCTTATAAATATGAAATGAAAAATTCTAGACAAAGTATGTCTGATAAAAAAAGTCACTTAGATAATACTTTTAGTGATTATGATTGATTTAAAAATGAAGGTATGACCCAAAGAGTTGAAATTGATTATTCAGCTTTTGCACCTAGACCAGAAAAGCAAGAATTTACTACAGTTAAGGAAAATATTGTGATATCTGATTTTACTGAATTAGATCCTACATTAAACTCTAAAGTTTATAGTATTGATTTTTTAACTCGTTTAAAAGAAAAAAATATTCTTGCAGAATTAATCAACAAAAAACCAGAATTAATTTTAAATAATCCACCAAGTAAAAAGGAATGTGGTGATAGACCTATTTGTAATAAAAACTTTACCATAACTGGAGAACTAGATGTAGAAAATAGTACAGTTGTTAAAATAACTGCTAATGTTTTAGTTAGAGAAAAATTTAGTTCACGACCAGCATATTATAAAATAGTAAATTTTAATATTGGTGGTTTTTGTAGTGATGCAACTGTTGCTACTAAAGATATTGTTGATTGTAGTGGTACAAGTTTGTCTAAACTTTCTGCAAACGCTATATTTGATGATACCATTGAGTTATTAGATTTCATTAAAAACCAAGATACTCTTAGAAAAATTTTTTATAATGCTCCAGATGAATTTTATAAATATAATGCTAAGAATATAAAAATAACTAGAGTTTCTAATAGATCATTGTTTGATGGAACGGTTTATGTGGAGTTAATGGCCTATAAATATGCATATGGCTCACCTAAAGCAAGAATTAATGGTTATAGTGATATTAGTGCAATAATAAAAATATCTGGATTATTTATTCCTCCTAATACAACTGTTAAGCCAACACTTAATATTGCTGATTTAAATATTAATGGTATTGATGACTTAACATATAGTATTGATGTCGTAAAAATTGATAAAATAAAAAATATCATAATTAAGGACATGAATACCAATAGAAGTAAGTATGCGGAAAATCTTTGAGATATTGGTGATTGAAATGAACAATTTACTAATATGAATTTTACTTATAACCAAAATAGTGTTGAAATTAGTGGAATGTCTATTGAAAAAGTCGATAATGGTAAATTTATCAAAGGAAAATTCGAAACACAAATTACTGGATTTAATACTCAAAATACTGCAATTATTTCAGATTATAGACCAGAAAATGAATCTAATGAGGGGTATAAATTAAATGGTTTTGAATATACATCTGCAGTAGATGCATTATTTAACAATACTTATTTGGAAAAGGTTTATGATATTATTAAGAAAAACTTATCCTTAATTTATGAAAACTATTCTCAATATTTTGTCCAATATAATATGAAAAATCTCCAAATTGATATTGTTGATGTTGACAATTTAAAAGGTGAAGCTACACTTGAATTGACTGCTCAATATGCATATGTTGATGGTGAATATAAAGAATTAAAATCATTATTAAAAGTTTGTGGTTTTAAAAAATATAATGAAATGCCAACTTATGAAATATCAACTAAGAAAAATAATCTATTGATAAACATTAACAAACCAGAAATCACTCCATCTTCATTAACAGTTGATGAAGTTAAGAAGATTTTTTTTGATCAAAGAAATAATATCTTTAACTTTACTGGAAAATTTTTAGATATTGATAATCCAATATGATGAAATCAAAATATTGTTATAGATAATATTTATCCTGATGATAAAACTGGTACAGTAGAAATAAAATTTACACTTACTAATGCAAGTAATGGTGGAGATACTATTAAAAATTCTATAACTTTATATAATTTGTGTGTAGTTGATTACAAAATTAATTTCATTTCTGATACTCTAATTCTTGATAATTCATATTCTACTAAAGAAGTTGTTAATCTTTCTAAATATGATATTAGACAATTAATTATTGCCAACAAAGATAAAATATTTAGTATCCCAAAAGATTTTGTTCATATAAATGATCAAGATTGATGAAATGAAAATTTAGATATTAGAACAAAAAATAAAAGTAATTTATGGGGAACAATAGTTCTTGAATTAACATTGAAAAATTCAAATTCATATGGAGCAAGTATTACTTCTGATTTCACAATAATAGGATTTAAGAATAAATTAGAGTTCAACACAAATTATTGTATACCTTCTGATGATTCTAATGTTAGTAATGTTATAGATGGTATGGTAGCTACATTGGATGGAATGGTTGGTTTTGATTGAAATATTTATGATCAAAGTGAAAGAGAAAAACTTGCTATTGACTTATTGAAATCAAATTGAAAAACTTATATTTTTAATGAAGCAGAATATTTTGATATTATTAGTTGTAGTTATTCAACTATAAAATTTGATGACAATAATAAATCAATAGAATTTTTTGGATTGAGGTTAACATTAGAACCAAAAAATATTCCTATTAAACATGAACAAAAAAAATTCTCTACTGAATCATTCTATATAAAAGATATAAATAGTGATTCTTTTGGAAATATTTCTAATTCATTAATAACCTCAAATGAGTCTTCAAATAATTTTGATTTGTGATTATTTGTTGGGGTATTATCTGCAACTTGTATTCTTATTCTAGTAATTATATGATTGCTTATCAAATCAAAAAAAGAAAATAAAAACATAGGTGATGATTTTTTAGATATATAATCTTGTTAATTTGCTATAAAATATTACTTAATGAAAATTAATAAAAATAATATATCAAGCATTAGAGATCAAATAAGAATATCTGATGTAATTAGTAATTTTATTGACATAAAGAAAAAGGGGCAAAATTACCAAGGGATTTGTCCTTTTCATGATGACAAACATCCATCTCTTGTTGTTAATGATTCGAAAAATATATTTAAATGTTTTTCATGTGGAATTTCAGGAGATGTTTTTACATTTGTTGCAAAATTTAAAAATATTAATTATTATCAAGCTATTGTTGAGTGCGCAAAAATTTGTAATCTTGATGAAAAAATAATTAGTTCAGCAATCAAATTCAATGAAGAATACAATAGAAATTATAACTATTATGAAATTAATAAGTATGCTAATCACTTCTTCACAAAATTTATAAAAACAGATGAAGGTTCTAATGCTATAAATTACTTACTCAATAGAAGATTTACTGATGAGGAAATAAAATTGTTTGAAATTGGTTGAGCTCCAGATAGTAATATTGTGTATGATTTATTAACAAATAAAAACAATTGTTCATCTGGTAAAACAAATTTTAATAATTTTGATTTAGAAATAGTTGGTTTAACCAATAAAGATAATTTTTTCTTCAAGAATAGAATTACTTTTCCAATATATGATGAATATAACAATATTGTTGGTTTTAGTGCTAGAACAATTGATAAGAGTGAACCAAAATATGTCAATACTCAAGACACACCTATCTTTCATAAGAATGAAATTTTATTTAATCTTAACAATGTCATAAATAATATTGAAACTGAATCAATTTATTTAGTGGAAGGATTTATGGATGTTTTTGCATTTCGAAGATTAAATATTAATAATGTTGTTGCTACTATGGGTGTAGCATTCACAAAATCACATTTAGAAATATTGAAGTCTAAATTACCTAATTTAAAAATTATAAATGTTTTTTATGATAATGATGATGCTGGTAAAAAAGCAACAGATACTGTTTTAAAATTAATTGGTAACACCTATATTGCTTTTGTTTCTAATTATATCGATAACAATTATAAGGATATAGATGAAATATACACAGATAACAAAGATTTAGCACTAAATACTATTAATAGTTTAATTAGTTCTGAACAATATCAAATTAATCAATTAATTAATAAATATAAACCATTAAATGAATCTAATAAAATTTTATTTATTAATAATTGTTTGGACATTTTATCACATTCAAAAAATGATATAGCTGTTGATAATTGCATTAATAATATTTGCGATTTATTATGTATCAATAAGGAAATTTTAATTGATAAGATTAATAAGAATTATAAACCAATCAATACAAAATATAATAGCAAAAAATATAATTTTGATTTTGATGTTGATATCAATCCATCTTCAAATACTAAGGAATTAAAATCCATAACAATAGATGATCTAGAAAAAACTATAATTCAATTTTTCTTGATAGATAAAAATAACATTGAACTATATTCTAGAAAAAGATTTATTAACGAAGAAAATGAAATTATTCTAAACTCATTGTTACAATTCTATGCTAATAATCATAATGTAACTTCAATTAGGATTAATGATCTAAGTAAAATATTCAATGATGAAAAAATAATAAGTTGTGTATGTCAATTATTGTTAGAAAATGAAAAACATAAAATCGCTAATTCACAAAAAGCTTTACAACAAACTATTGACACATATTTAAAAAAATTAAATCAAAGATGACAACAAAAACAGCTTGAAAAAATAAAAAATTCATCTAACCCATCTGACATCATCAAAGAAAGTATCAATAGAAATAAAAATAATAAATAATTATTTAAAAGTTTTTTGTATATAATCTTTTGCTGCAAGTGCAGCAATAGCTCCATCATTAATAGCTGTTGCGATTTGTCTTACTTTTTTTTCATTGATATCTCCTGCAGCAAAAATTCCATCAATTGATGTTGAACAATTATTATCAACTATATAAAAATTGGTTGTAGTTTTTTTTGGTTTTAACTCATTATCATCAATTGGATCAACTGATAATCCAATAAAAGGAAAAACTGCACTAACTTTTAAAGATATCAAAGAATTGTCTAATTTATTTCTTATCACAAATTCATTAACTTTATCATCACCTTTGATTTCAACGCTCTCACAATTATAGTGAACCTTTATATTATCAATATGATTAACTTCATCAATAACATTATTGTCTGCTTTCATCTTATCTCCTCTAATAATTAAATGAATTGTTTTACCAATTTCAGATAAATAAATAGCTTCTTCACAAGCTGAATTTCCAGATCCAACAACTGCTATATCCATTCCTTTAAAAAACATACCATCACATATTGCACAATATGAAACACCTTTTCCTGAAAATTGTTCTTCTCCAGGTATTTGTAATTTTTTATTCTCCATACCAGTTGCTATAATTATGGTTTTTGCTTTAATTACCTCGTTATTACTTAGGATTATATTTTTATATTGGTTAGCATCAATGGTAATCTTGATAGCCTTAGCTCCAATATATTCTGATCCTAATTTAGTAGCTTGACTATACATTTGAAAAGCTAAATCAGGGCCACTTATATGTTCAAAACCAGGATAATTATCAACAAATGCAGTTGTAATAACCTTTCCTCCTGGTGCAGATTTTTCAATTAAACAAGTTTTTAAATTGGCTCTTTGACCATAAATTGCTGCAGTCATACCTGCGGGACCAGCACCAATTATTGCTATATCGAATTCCTTCATAATATTCCAATCTACAATATTATATCTATAATATTAACTAAATTATATAAAAAAATTGTCCAAAAAGGACAATTTAACATATTAATATGTGTCGTTATACATAAATATTATCTTAATGCTGCTGTATTTCTACCCTGACATGGTTCGACCATAGATATTACAACGACATTATTATTATAACTAAATTATTCTTATTTGTTTTACATTTGAAAGAAAATAATCAATATCAGATAAATTAAATATAGTTTCTACAACTAATAAATTTTTATCTAGTTTGCTATGGAAAATTGTTTTTACTATAATATTGTTTTTTTCATGTTTAAAGATATTACTAATTGTCATTTCAAAGAAATTATCAATATTAATTTTCTTATTAATAATATTCCTAATGATTGAATTAATGTCACCTTTTAAAATAATATCATCATTAATGAATCATTTTGATATTAGTGTCTTGTGATTGTGATTAAAAAAAGTGAATTCAATATAATTGTTTTTTTTAATTACACTTGTTTTTCAATCTTGAACTTTAAGTATAAAAGGTCAAAAATGTTCAATTGGATCAACAACAACTTGATAACCTTTTCCTTTGATTGGTTTTACTAAATCATTAGCAATCAACAAATTATATGATGATCGTATAGTTAAATTTGTAGTATTAAAATACTTGGCCATTGTAGATTCAGAAGGTATAAAGTCACCAATCTTATATTCACCAAATAAAATTTTTAAATAAACATATTTGGCAATATATTGTTTTGATGTTATTTTCTTGTTTTCCACCATTATTCTTTATTATTCTTATTTTCTTCTTGGAACTTTTTAAATTGTTCTAAATCTTTTTGCATATTCTCATATAGTGCATCAAGATTTTTTGGAAACTTATTAATGATAAAAGCAGTAATTTTTTCTTCTAACAATGCTGAAACTGCACCTGTTAATTTTTCCTTATCTGATTTAATGTCATCAATAGGTAAACCGGTTGATTTATGATATTCATCTAAAACTGATAACATTTCATCAGATGAAACATCAATAGAAAAAGTTGTGGCAATATCATTAAAAATTAGTTGTTTTTGTACTAACTTAGTTGCGATTTCTTGTAATCTTTGTTCATATTGTTCTGGTGTAGTGTTGGGAATTTCTGGTATGTTAGTTCTTAGTGGTGGTAAAAAAAAATTAATATCTTGTGGATAAATTTCAAAACTATAACAATTTGCAATTAAATCCATTGCTTTATTAAACAATGTATCACGCAATAAAATATTTTGTAATTGTTGTTCCTTGATTTCTTGAGAAGCATTAGAAAAAACTTTATCAATTCTTTCTCTATGAATTTTTAATAAATTGCTATCAACAACAATTTTATCAACAAATATTGTTTGATCTCATGGAATATCTTTTACTTTTTTAAGTTTGCTTTGTAAAGTTAATTGTGGCATATAATTCCTCCATTTTAGTTAGTAATAAAAATATGTCATTTATATTATAATACATTATAATGTAAAATTATAAATCACTATCCAAGTCACTATTTGCATAAAAGTTATATTTAATATTAGAAAAAATCAAATCCTCTATAGAATTTAAATATAATATTTTGTCATTATCATATTTTTTATTAGTATTAATTGTTATACAAAATATATTACTTCCACTAACATCTTTAATAGTTGCGTCAACCTGAGTAATGCATGTAAATTCATCACAAGTTAAATCATTTTTACTTGCATAATCAACTAATGATTCAGAAACTAAATATGTACTTGCTTCAATTGACTCAACTGAAACATTTTTTGGTAACTCGTAAAGCTTATCAATGCTTGTTAACATAAAGTTTGATGTTACAAGAATAATTTTTACATTATCATCAGCTGCATCTGCAAAAAAAGTAGACAAAATAGGGTTTATAGGATGACTCTTAACATACTTAGATAGATTATCTATTGCCTTATCCTTTAATATTTTAGCAATGATATTGTATTTATCTTGACCTATTTCATCCAATCATTGTGTCTTTTGATCAATAATATCTGGTTCACGTCTAATTAAATCTTTCAAAACATCCAATGAAACTAAATTTGGATATTCATTTTCTATAATTTGAATAACTTCTTTTCAGGAAGATTCATAGATTTCATTTAGATTAACTATGTATGGATTAATATCCATAAAAATATACTTTAACATTAAAACCTCTTAAAGTGGATTATTAAAATTATTTATATATTATATAACATAAAACAAATAAAATATCATTAATATTTTTCACTTTTTAAACCCTCTAATTTTAACAATTCTTCTCTAACTTTTTCATCTTTTATCTGCGAATACAACTCTAAGCGCTTTCTTTGTTTCTGTAAGAAATTAAGTGTATTTTCATAATTTTGCATATCTCTTATTCCTTCTTTTATTGAATAATGGATTGCAGATCTAGAAATCTTATTTTTTGTAGCAATTTCACTTAATGATAAATCATTAAAATAATAATCAACTACGTATGAGTGCTGCTTGTTCGGTAACAACTCACCATATAAATCAAATAATTGAGTAATTTTAAATAGATTCTTCATTATTTGTTATAAACTCCTTCGATAAACTCATTACATAATTTTCAATATCAAAAGGTTGCAAATCATCTAATTTTTCACCTAACCCAATAAATTTAACAGGTATATTAAATAAATCCTTTATTGCAAGTACAATTCCACCTTTAGATGATGAATCCATTTTAGCTAAAATGATACCAGTAGGATTTGCAGCTTCCTTAAATGCCTTTGCTTGGTTTAACCCAGACTGTCCTGTTGTTGCATCTAAAACTAATAATGTTTCATGAGGTGCTGTTTGATCAAATTTTTTAATAACATTATAAATCTTATTTAGTTCATTCATTAAATTAATTTTATTTTGCAATCTTCCGGAAGTATCACAAATAATCAAATCATATTTTTCTGCATAACCCTTGCTAATACCCTCAAAGATTACAGAAGCTGGATCTTGTCCTTCCTTTTTTGGCTTAACAATTTCAATATTAAGTTTATCAGCTCACTTACAAAGTTGTTCAACTGCACCAGCTCTAAATGTATCTCCAGCAACTAATAAAACTTTCTTGCCTTCATTGACAAATTTATTTGCTATTTTTGCTATTGATGTAGTTTTGCCAACACCATTAACACCAACAACTAGCACAACATTAGATCTATCATTATATAAGTTTATATCTACATCAATATCAGTGTCTTGAATATAATAAACTAACAACTTATCGAAAATAATAGAAGATATTAGTTTAACATCATTTATATTTTGAAATTTAACTTCTTCTTTAATAGCATTAATTATTTTTTCACTAGCATGAAATCCAACATCATAACTTATCAATTGTTCTTCTAATTTTTCAAACAATTCATCATCAATTTTTGTACATTGATTAACAATGTCATCAATGATTTTTGACAAACCTTTTGATGACTTCTTTAAACCATCATCAAACTTTTTCTTATTATCATCACTTTTGAATATTCTATTCTCTTCTACTTTATCTTTAATTTCTTGCTTTTTTCTTTTTTCAACAAACTTATTCTTTATATCCTTAAAACTAAAAATACCCATTATTTATCCTCGTTTGCAATTTTGATTGCATTGTCTATAGAAACAGAAAATATATTGCTAATACCAGGATTTTGCATTGTAACACCTAACAATGTTTTGCATTCTTTCATTGTTCCTGGTCTATGTGTAATTACTAGAAATTGTGTTTGTTCAGAGTTTTGTCTAATAATTTGTGCGAATCTTTCTACATTAGCAATATCTAAAGCAGCTTCTGCTTCATCAAGTATGACAATTGGAAAAGCTGAAATTTTTAAGATTGCAAACAACACAGAAATAGCAACTAATGTTTTTTCTCCTCCAGATAATAACTTTAGATTACTAATTCTTTTACCAGGGGGATGAGCAATCACTTCTATACCTGATTCTAGAATATTGTCTGGTTCAGAAAAAGTAACAGCGCATGTTCCGCCACCAAATAAGAACCTAAATATTCCAGGAAGTTCTTTATTAACATCTTCAATAATTTTTGCAAACTTCGACCTAGCAGCTTTATCTAACTCAACAATTGATGCTCTAATGTTATTAACACTTTCTTCTGTTTGTCTTCTATTTTCTAATATTGTGTCATATTTCTCTTGCTTTTCATTAAGTTCTTCAATAGCCTTTGGATTTATAACACCTAAAGCATCAATCTCAGCTCTTAGTTGATTAATAACTTCTCTTGCTTGTGATTCACTAATTGGTAATTCTTTGTTGTAATTTTCAATAGCAAACTCAAGAGTCATTGAGTAATTTTCATTAATTCTATTTTTAGTATTATCATATGAATTTTGACATTTAATTAAATCTTGTTTTGATTGTGATAAATTATTTTTAATTCGATCTAATGATAATCTTACCTCTTCTAATCTAGCATCAATATCGGCAACTTGAGAAGAGTAGTTTATTTTGTTAGTAGTGGCAATTGACAATAATTCATTAATTTTTGATTTTTGAATATTTAAATTATTAATTTCATCCTGAATCTTGTTTTCATCAATTGCTGAATTATCTTCAAATGATTTTTTAGTTAATGTTTCATATTCAATTAAATATTTATCATAATTTTTTTGTGTATTATCTAAATTTGTAACAAAAGTAGATAAAACATATTTCTTCTCATTTAATTTAACTTCTATTTCACTGTGTTCAACACTCATTTTTTCATAATCTAATTTTGTTTTTAAAAGATCTTGTTCAATCTTTTCAACTTCACCAATTAATTCATCTCGATGTTTATCAAGATTAAATTGATTTTGGAAATCTCTATTAGAACCACCAGTTATTGCACCACCAGGGAAAACAATATCACCATCTAAACTTATAACTTTATACAATTGATAAGTATATTTTGAAATTCTAATTGCATGCTCTATAGTTGAAGAAATTAAAACCTGTCCTATTAGTGCATCAATAACAACTTGCATCTTAGGATCAACATTAATCAACTTAGAGGCAATACCAACAAAACCTTCTAATTCACCTAACACATCTAAATGTTCTTGTTTAACATATTTAGATTTAATTTCTTTTAAAGGAAGGAATGTAGCAGTACCTGCATTGTTTTGTTTCAAGAATTCTACAGCATGACGTGCATTATCTGAGTTCTCAACTATAATGTTGTCAATTGATTTACCCAAAGCTTTAGAAATTGCTAATTCATATTTTTCATCAACAGTAATATAGTTACCAACAACATCATAAATTCCCTTTAATGCTTGTTTATTTTCAAGAATAGATTTAACACCAAAAGAATGGTTATTATTTCTTTCAATTTGTTCATTTATAAGTCTTAATCTTGTTGCTTTTTCAGTAAAGGTTATATTTAGTTTATTTATAGTTTCATATAATTCATTCTTTTTAACTAATAAATCATTCAAGATATCTTCATAAGTTTGAATTTGTGATTTAAGTTCATCAACTCTTGCACTATACACATTAATATCTTTTTTATGTGAAACTATTAACTGTTCATAAGCTTTTATTTTATCTGATGTGTTATCAGAATTAATTGCATCTAATAATTTGGAATTAAACACAGCTTGTTTTTTTTCTAATAAAGCAATTTTTTCACTAAATTCTAAATTTTCTTGGTTATATTTTGTCACTTCTTCATCAGCTTCACTTAGTTTTTGTTTAATGAAATCAAACTTAGATTTCAATTCATTTTCAAGTGGTTGCTTTACAGATATATCATTTTCAATAATTTTTATATCTTGTTCCAATTTAGATTTCACAACATTAAAATGTGAAATATCTCTAACTAAAATAACTAAATCCAATTCCTTTAATTTATCAAACTTTTCTTTTCATATTTTAGCATTTTCAGCTTGCTTAGAAAGTTTCTTTAAATCTTTTTCAAGTTCTTTTTCTAAAGCAACAATTGTGGTTAATGATTGTTCAGCTTTTTCAAGATGTCTTAATGATTCACTTTTTTGAACAGAATACATTCCAATACCAGCAGCTTCTTCAAACATTTTTCTTCTAGATTCTGGTTTTGCTTCTGAAAAACTATTAACAGTACCTTGTGAAATAATACCTAATGATCCTTTTGATAAACCAGTATCTGTAAAAATCATTTGAATGTCCTTTAATCTAGATGGTTCATTATTGATAAAGTATTCATTATTGCCTGAATCTCTAAAAAGTTTTCTTGTTATTGATATTTCATCTTTGTCATAGTGTAAAACACGATTTGAATTATCAAATGTTAATGTAACTTGCGCAAAATTAGCTTCAGGTCTAGTAGAAGATCCCTTAAATATTAAATCTAACTTACTATTACCTCTCATATCTTTAACAGATTGTTCACCTAAAACTCATTTAAAAGCATCAACAATGTTTGATTTTCCTGCACCGTTAGGACCAACAATACCAGTCATCTCATCTTTAAATTCTAAATTTACTTCATCAGCAAAAGATTTAAATCCATAAGCATAAAATTTTTTTAAAAATAACATTTATTTTCTCCTTTTTTTAGTCTTAACGTTCGCCATTTTCTTTAAAGCTTCCTTTGCTGCTAATTGATCTGCATCCTTAAATTTTTTTGCTTTACCTTCACCGTAAAGTAATTTATTTCCATTGGCGTCAACACAATACAACCTACTTATTTTCATTTTACCATCTATATGTTCATATAGTGGTTTATAAATATTAGATGCTTGAATACATTCTTGAAATTTAGTCTTAAAATCTTTGTCTAATAGTAATAAATTTTTCTCATAGTACTTAATTATAGTTTTCTTCAATAAAATTGATACTTTTTTTATTCCTTGATCTTGAGCAACTGCTCCAACAAAAGCCTCAAAAATATCTTCATATATCTTATCTGGTATGTTTTCTTCATTAATACTTTTACCTAGAAACATTAGATTAAATAATTCAATTTCTTTACAAGCTTTAACAAGTGTTTCTTGTTTTACAACATTTGATTTTCTTATTGACATTTCCCCTTCAGACAATTTAGGATTATTTTTTCCATACAAATAATTAACAATAACTCATTCGATTGCTGCATCACCCAAAAATTCCAAACGTTCATAATTGTATTTTAAACCATTTTCATTAGCATATGATGAGTGTGTAAGAGCTTCCATATACAAACTATAATTTTTGGGATGTGGTATATTTAAATTAGTTAATACTTTCAATAGATTATTCCTTCATATGTTTTGTTTCATTTTCTAATTCCTTTTTGATGTCATTTAAAACATTATATTCTACAGATTCTTTTAGCATTCTTAAAGAACTATAAAATTGTTTATAATCAGCAGAACCATGTGTTTTAATAGCAAGTCCATTAAGTCCAATCACAAAAGCTCCAGCATTGTTTTTATAATCGAATTTTTTCTTGACTTTTAAAAGATAGGGAGCAACAAAAGGAAATAATAATCAATGATGAGGTTTTTTATAATAATTTAACATATCTGTAAAAATTGACTTCGAAGTTCCTTCAAGTGATTTTAAACAAATGTTCCCAGAGAATCCATCACTAATAACAACATCAACAATACCATTTAACAATTCCTTTGATTCAACAAAACCAATAAAATTGATTTTTTTATTCTCTCTTAATAGATTATAAGCATCTCGATGATAATCATAACCCTTGTGAGTTTCTTCACCAATATTCAGAATTCCTATTTTTGGTCTATTTATACCTCTACATCTTGTGTAAATATTAGCCATTATTGCAAACATATATAAATCATAACCAGTACAATTAATAGATGCACCAACATCCAATAAATTAAAACCAGTACCTTTAAAAGTTGGTATAAATGGCATAAAGCCAGGTGTTTTAATACCATTCATCAAACCTAAAATTTGATAACATAAGAAAATATAAATTGCTGAATTACCTGCAGATAACACACCATCAACAACATTGTTTTTAACAAGTTCTATAGCTTTAGACATAGAAGAATTTTTTTTTCTTCTCAAAACAGTAATATTATCAGTTTGTAATATAGTTTCCTCAGCATTAATAACATCAATATTTAAATTAGGTTTTAATACAGTATTAATTTCTTTTTGATTACCAACAAGAGTAATATGAACATTATTATTGTTGTTAACAAAATCTACACATGCATTAACAGCCTCAACTATATTGTTTTCAAATCCCATTACATCAACAGATAATTTAATTTTACGCATATCATAAATAATATATTAATATTATAAAATATATATTATTTTTTTATAGAATTTTGCATTTTATATTTCTTAATCATTTCTTGTTTTATTTTATTGTCTAGAAATTTTCGTTTTGACTTTCTTTTTAATTTGTCAATTTCTTGTTTTTTCTTCTTCTTATAATTTGGCTTAACTACTTTCCTCTTTTTTTGAATAGTTTTTTTAATTTCCAACCTAGTTTCTTCATCTAAAACAACCTTTTTGTTATTTAGTCTATAAACACTAGAAATAAGTTTATTGTTTTTTATAGTGAAATATAAGAAACTTAATCCCTTATTTTTGAAGAACAATAATGATTTATCATCACTTTGTGAAGCAATAATCCAAGATTCACCACTATATTTTCCCCGTCCTGTTCTACCTGCTCTGTGAATATATCACTCATTGTCATTAGGCATATTAAAGGAAACAACATGACTTACACCATCAATATCTAGACCACGACTTGCTAAATCACTAGCTACAACATATTGATATTTTAACAATTTGATTTCTTTATAAATATTTTTTCTTTCTCTTGAATTTAAACTACCATGTATTAATGCTACATTGTATCCATTGTTCTTTAAAAACTTATATATTTTTTCAACCTCAACTTTTTTATTGGCAAAGATCAAACAGATATATGGATTAATTTTTTTTAATAGGATAGCCAATGCATGTTCCTTGTCATTGGTATGAATTACTTTGTGTACTATTTTTTCATTTTCATAAATTGATTTTCCTATTTCAATAATTTTAGTATTCTTATAATATTTTGATAATTGAATTGATAACATAGGATGAAGAGTAGCGCTTCATGCTGTCTTTATTATTGAATCAAAATTTAAATTTTTAAAAATAGCATCAATATCAGCAAAAAAACCTAAATCAAAAACCATATCCGCTTCATCAATTGTTAAAAATTTAACATCTTGAAAATTTAATTTTTTGTGAGTAATTGCTTCTTTTAGACGTTGAATAGTGGCAACAACAATTTGTGGTTTTGTAGTTAAAATATTTTTTATTTGTTTATCAAATTCTGAACCACCAATTAGTAAAGAATTTCTTAGTTTATTTTGATGTTTTTTAAAATTGTTAATCACAGAATTTATTTGTCTTGCAAGTTCACGAGTTGGAACTATTATTATGGATTGCAATTTATTATCTAAATTAATATTATTAATGATTGGAATTAAAAAAGATAATGTTTTTCCACTACCAGTTGCTGAAACTCCAATTATATTTTTATTCTTAAGTTGTAGAGGGATAGTTTTAGCTTGAATTTCGGACATTTTATTATATCCAAAATCCTCTAGTGTTTTATTAACTCAAATTTTTAAATTTAAATCTTGAAAGTTCATGTTACAACTCACTTATTTCTTTGTCTAATTGAGAATTCTTATAAATTTGATCAATAGTCAATGCTTTTGCTCAATTATGATATTTATATACAAATAATGATACTATCATTTTTACTATTTCTTCTGATTTAACAAAAAATAAAAATAACAATGGATTTCAGTTGCTAGCTGTTTTTGAAAAAGTTACAGAAGCAATAACAATAGTAAAAATTAACGTTATCAATCCATCTGTTAGGATAATTGCTTTTGTTCCACCAGAACGTACAGAGTAATAAACAATAGAGAAGATACCTTGTGAAGCAATTATTGGCAAATAAATTCATTCCATTTGCATTGCTAATCTATTCATTTCAATACTTGCTGCTGGAGATAAAATTGGATTGACAAATAATGAAACTATAAATACTAATGTACACAAGATCAAAGAAAATAATATAGCCCAAGATAATAATTTTCTAGAATTTTCTTTAGCAAGAGATATTTCATTATTACCCAACTTACTTCCAACTAGAATAACAGATGCGGCACCAAAACCCGGTCAAATTATTGTAGTAAATTCTATCACCAAAACAACATTTGTTGTTGCTGTATGAATTAAGGGATCATAATTTAATAAACATATAATTAATATTGTATTTAATGTAGCATACATACATTCATTAATAAATGTTGGTAATCCATTAAAAATTATTTTGCTCATCTCTTTTCTGCCGACCTTTCAACTATTAAAAAATTTTATATACATATCATTTTTTAAAATAATATAAAAAATAATTATCATAGTTTGTACAATTCTAGCTATACCAGTAGTTAATGCAACTAGCATAACCGCTTGTTCAACAGAGGTTGATGCAATTATAACAATTGGATCTAAAATAATATTTGTTAACATGCCAACTGCAGCTGCAATAAATGAGAAAAGTGGTCTTCTAGTTTCTTGCAATGAGAATGATAAACTATTTGCAACAATATAAGGTATAAATGTAAATGATGTGTAAAATAAATATATTCTTGCATAATCATAACTTAAACCACTACTAACATTTGATGCCATACTTATTAGTTTCCCTGGAATCAATGTAGTTACTAAGATTAATGGAACTTGAATTGATAATGATGTTCAAATTCTAAAAGATGTTGTCTTTCTAGTCATAACTGTATCATTATTACCAAAATATTGTGCCATCATAACACCAGTGCCACCAAGCCAACCAATAGAAACAAATATTTGAAAATTTATTATAGGATTAGCAATACCTAATGCGTCCTTTGTAGCTGTTGCTTTTATTGGATCATCAATTAAAATGGCAAGTGAGAAATTATCAACATATATAACAATTATACTAATCAATGTTTGCAATGCAGCTGGAATAAATAATTTAAAAACTAACTTTACAAAATCCTTGTTACCAAAAATTTTTGTAAATCAATTTTCATATTTTACAATAGTTGGATTATCGATACTAAAGTTTGATTGCATATAAAATTAATTATTTTTTTTCTTAGTATATCAATATATAAAAGCACCCAAAAAAGGTGGAAAAAACAAAAAAGCAAGATATCAATATCATTCTGTTAGCTTAAAGATTTTTGTTAAACAATAAACTCCCGCTCCAATAACTAAGCCACATATCAATGATATTATTAATTCCTTGGCAACTAAGACATTTTGTTTTTTATTATCATTCATATTAATAGTTTATCATAAAAATGACTATAAATAGTCATATAAGAATTCTTCAAGTGTATTATGTTTTTTTAAAATTACATCAATTGACTCTTGTTTTACTAATTTTCCTTTTTCAAGTACAATAACATCCTTACACAAATATTTCACTTCATCCATATCATGAGAAACTACAACAATAGTTATCCCATTTTCAGCTGCATACTTTTTGATAAAAGATTTAAAATCATTTCTTATTTTAATGTCTAATCCTGTAGATAATTCATCTAAAAATAGTAAAGTTGGTTTATGAATGATTGATAGTAGTAAATTCAATCTTTGCCTTTGGCCGCCTGATAAATTAGATGCATTCTTTCCTAAAAAATCAAAAATACCAAATTGCTCAATTAATTTATTCTTTTCTTCTTCTGAAATATTTAATTTATATGCTTTAACAAAAAAATTAATAATATCTTTACATGATAATCCAACAGGGTATGTTGAATCTTGAAATTGAATACCTATACCATCTTTATATGATTTATTTATTTTATAATTATACTTTATTGTTCCAGAATTAGCTCTATCGACTCCTGTGATAATTTCAGTCAAAACTGTTTTACCTGCACCATTAGAACCTAATATAGCAATGTTTCTTCCTCTTTCAACTTTAAAACTTATATTATCACTCCCGATTTTAATATTATTTCCATCTTTAAAAATTTTTACCAAATCTTTTACTTCAAGAATATATTTTGAATTTTGGCTACCCTCAATTCGATTAAAATTAGTTTTTAAATTTTTTACACTTTTATAAATATCAGAAATAATTGATCATCTTACCTTCAATTTACCTCTGTTATTTCACCTAAAAGTAGCAGCTACAAAATAACTAAAAACAAGAATAAGTATTCAGGGAATTGAAATATTTAAAATCTTGTCTACCTTATTAAATATTTCAACTTCTGGATTTTTATTAAAACCATCACTTAATAAAACATCTAATGCAAGATATGGTATATCAACATTTCATATACTTGAATTATTTATATTGATAACGCTATTATTTAAACCAGACGTAAATGCTTCAATTGCTGTTGATATTGGATATTTCAAGGGAACCAAATAACCTAAATACTTAACAATATCAACAGATCCTACTAATGATATTGGTAAAATACAAGGACCAACAAAAAAAGTAATTAGCATTAAAGCAATACCTGTTGCCTGAATAAAAAGTGTCGATTTAGCCACAGAAGCAATAATCAACCCAATTAATACAGACATAATTATTATTAAAAAACAAGAATAAATGTAACTACCTCAATCTGCATGTTTAATCATGTACACAAATGTAGGAGAATAAAAGGTTTTCGTTGGACTAATTTCAAATTTAGTTACATTGTCACTTAATGAATCAGCGAAAATTGCAAACGAAAAAACAAAAAGTAGCAAAAATGAAACACAAACAACTATAATATTGAAAATAGAAATACCCAAGAGAAATTTATAAGGTTTAATTGGAGTAGTTCCAATTCTTTTTAATAATGTAGAGTTTCTAAATTCAAAAATTGATTGAGGCATAAAAATTAACAAAATAGAAATCATTGGTATCATGAATGCACCAGGAACAATCATCGTTGGACCAACAATTCTTCCGATAAAAATTAATAATAATAAAGGAACAAAAAAAGAAAATATTGGACCTATGTAACCTTTTCAAAAATATTTATTAATGATTAGCAACACAGATCTCATACAAAATTAATGATAACACTATTTTAAAAATCAAACTAAACAATTTTATTTTTGGTTAAATAATTCATTATCATAATCATCATCGATTGAGGAAATCATGTTTTTTCGAACTCTTACAATTAAAAATATTAACATTAAAATAATTAATGCAATAATAACTATTATAAAAATGGTGGTATAAATTTGTCACATTTCAATACCAGAAGTAATTTTTGGAACATGACTAAACCCTGTGATTGTTAGATTGGTAAAAATTTCATTTGTAACATAATTAGTTTCATCATTATTTATAAGTACCATTATCACAATTGTTCCATTGCTTTCATTCATCGAAACAATATCATCAATTGTTACCTTGGTATTTGCTGAGGGATTATTCAATATATAGTTTATAATATTTCATTCATTCAAAAATGTTTGTAACAAACTAATATTTAAATCGCTCACTTTAGTTTGTGATAAAGTTAGTGCATTTTGAGAATTAAATAACGATAATTCAATTAAGTTATTTTTAATTGATATGTTTGATTTATTTATTGCTGTGTAGGTAGGGTTAAAATTATTGTTTTGATTATCTGAATTATAAGAAATCAAAAACCAGACATTACAATAGATAATAATGATGAACACACTAAAATAATTTTCTTTTTCATAATATATCAAATTAATTAAAAATATGTATTTAGAACTTTTTATCGTATATTTCAACACTAAATGAATCCATATGTTTTCTACCAATAAAATTAAAATTAGAAAAATCAATAAAATCCATGAATAAATCACATTGAAAATCACCGATTATTCTTGAAATAATTAGTCTATCAGCTAAAGGTAGAAATTGTTTATATATTTGTCTACCTCCAATAATATAAATTTCTCTATTACCAACAACTTTTAATAAATCATCAATATTTTTGTAAACCCTAACATTTTCATTTAGCACTTCGTGATTAGCACTAATTACAATGTTCTGTCTATTTGGTAGTGGTCTTCCAAGAGATAAAAAGGTATTGTATCCCATAACCACAATTTTATTAGTAGTAAGTTGCTTGAACATTTCTAAGTCTTCTTTAACATATCATGGAATTTTTTGGTTTTTTGCTATTCCGTGTTTATCATCCTCAGCTCAAATCAATGTAATCATGTTAATATTATATATTAAATCTCTATATGTGATATAATATTAAACATTATAAAATACATATTTTATATGTTTATGATATGTGAAAATTAATAAAACAATGTTTTAATACATATTTTAAAAAATATTGATTTTTGATAACAATGGGAGTTTCATACTTTGTTATCATTTTTATTGCTGCTACATCAATGTCAATTATGTCTTCAATTAGTACTTCAATTAATGATGCTAATAACCAAGGACACTCTGCTCAAATGGCAATTACAGGACTTGATAACATTAAAAATACAAAATTAATTCCTGATTTTGATGTTAAAACCAATAGTCCATATGTTCCTAAAAAAGTTCCAACTGCAACATTAAATCTTAATGGAATAAATGTTGATGATTGATCAAAACTAACAACATTTGAGGAAAAATATAATTTTCTAAGAATTTTTCCATATAAAAGGTCTGAATTAATTTCACATTATAATAAGAAAAAATACCAAAATAGTAAAAATAATGAAGTTTATAAAAATATACCAGGACCCCTAATGACTTATGTTGGCAATCCTTTGTTAGAAATTCCTCTAAGTTTAGTTAATGGAAAATATGGATTTAGCATTTCATTTTTTGATCCCTATCAATCAAAATTATTAGTTGATCCAAGAAATATTCTATTATCTTATGATTCAATCAATAATACATTCACAACATTAGGGTTATGAAATAATGGGGTCATAAACAATAAGATTACATTAAATACATCATTTACTGCATTTATAAACACTAAAGCTAGTGGGGATAATATTTTTAATAATGAACAATTTAGTAAATTAGCAATGAATAGAACAAATAATGATGTTATGATTACTGATTCATATATTACTAATAACAAGAAATATGTATTAAATGATGTTAAGGTTGAATCTGTTGTTAATGTTGGAGACAAGAATAATGATCTTATAATGCACAAAACTAATCGTGCTTCATATATAGATGATTATTTAAAAATGATTCCTTTTGATAAGAAACCAGTCGATGAAAATACTCCATACATAGATGTAACTGATGGTTTTGAATTTTCTTTTGTTTTAGCAAACGATGCTGATACAACAGATTATAAATTTCGTGAATATCTAATTAAAAATGATCCAAATAATACATTATTAAAACCAATTGTTCTTGATGAATTTAATTTATTAGGAATGACTATTTCTGAATATAATAAATTAACAACAAGTGAAAAAAATGAGGTTAACACAAATTCTATATCTTCAATTAGACAATATGCAAATTTACTAACAAATGAATGAAATAAACAAAAAAAAGAATGAATTATTAACACAATGACTATTAATCTTAGAAGAGAAGGAATTAATTCAAGTTCTGAATATGAATATTACTATCAATCATTCGAGACTAAACACGAGTATTTATATGTGCCAAAAACAGAGATTGAAATTAATAATTTAATTATAGATAATGGTAGAAATTTACCATATGAATATACAAGTAATGCTATAAAAGATTTGAATCTTAGTCATAATAAAAAACTATCAAAAGATGATTTAATACACTTTTTGACATTCTTAACTTCTTTTACTGTCAACAATGCTCAAAAAAAGCAAAAATTTATTGATCTGACAAACCAATGTATTATTGATTTACAAGCAAGTGATTCAATTGCATCTTTTAATAAAAATTCTAGTAACTGAACTGAATGAATGTTTAGATATGGAAATGGGTTTTCACAAAATGATAAAGATGTCTTTGATTATTCTTTTTCTATTGATAATGATGCTGGTTTTACATCACTTTATTTTAATATTAATTTATATAAAACTAACATAGCTAATCATTTTATTGTTCTTAGTAACTCATATTATTATGAAAATAAGAAAAAATGTATTCCAACTCAGGGTTATGAGATGGTAAGTGGTTCAGATGGAAAAGAAATACCACTTTATTCATTTGATTCAATCATTAATGGTGATTATGATAGTAGTTATTTAAATATTGAAAATTTTGATAAATACATTCAATTAATTCCAGGTGAATACAAGATTTCATATTTTAATAAAGAATTTTTAATTATTGGTTCTGGTATTTCTCCTGACTATAATTTTCCTATTGTTAACATCCAATCTCCTATTCCTGATCCAAAATATCAAGCAATTGTTTACACAACTCAAAATTTATATAAATGTATAATTCAATACAACAATACAGTAGATTCAGTTCTCTATATTTCATTATCTTCTAAAACACATTCAGACAATGAAATCAAAAATATATCATCACAGATTATGCATAATAATTTTGGAAATGATAAATTATTATCAGTGGTTTCTCCGGACAAAATTAATGGAATTTCTAGTTTAAGATATAGTCTTCCTCGTTTAATTCAATCAATAATTATTATTGGTGCAATTGGAATATCATTAATCCTTTTTGTAATTCTACTATATGTATCTTATATGATTCTAAACATAGTTATTGAGCAATTAAACAATGTTATTTCTATTTGTCGTGCTGAAGGTTTTAGTAAATGAAAAATAGCTTTATGTGTTGGTCTTCCTTTAGTTATTATAGTTGGTACTATATGTGCATTAAGTTATTTATTAACATTCCTATTAACACCAATCTTTTTAAACTCACTATCAAGTATATGATTCTTACCTTTAGTAAATATGCCTTTTGATTGATACATATTATTAGGATGTATAGGAATACCAATTGGTTTTATTTTATTAGTAGTAACAACTCTTATTTTTATTAAGTTTAGGAAACCAATTCTTGATAATATGAATGATGTCGAAAGTGTAAATAATAAATCATTACCATTACTTAGAAATATTGGTAATAACTCATTAACGATTTGAAAATATCGTATAAATCTATTCTTTTCTAAATTCTCAAAATTAATAGTTTTAATACTTTTAACAGCAATAACATTTGGGTTAGGTATTGCTTCATTCACAATCACTGAAAATTCTAATAATTCAATTTCACTTATGAATAATTCACAAAAATATACATTTGCATTAGATTTAATTAGCCCACAAGAAAACATTGGTTTATATAAGGAAGTTCCTTATGCTGATGTAGGAATTACAAATGAAGATAAAGGAATAAATATATCAAATATTTATTTTTCGCAAAATGATCCATATGGAAAAATGATAGATAAACAATATGAAGTTTACATAAATGAAAATTCCAATAAAACAGAATGAGTTACAGAAGCAGAATTAAATGGTAGATTAGCAATCAATGTCAAAGCAACACCTAGTGATTTATTTGCATTACGAGATAGTGATGGCAATATAATTGACTATAATCAAAATACTCCTGAAATTGACAAAAAATATTTTACTAACTACATCATGCCAAGTTATAACACTTTCACATTGGTTTCTGGTAACTATTATTCAAATATGTTATATGATTCTATTCTTTCAATTTTTTTAATAGATTTGGATTTGGATTTAGGTGCTTTAAATCTAGGAAATATTTGACAAAATTATGTAAAACCTTTTTTACCTCAAAAAATAGCATATCAAATAGAGTCCAATGTTAGAGAATTCAAGAAATTAATTTATGAAACATTCCCAATAGAGTTTTCTAAATTTATATATAAAGGGGTTAATTTTGATTCAAATAACATTATCATAAATAGTAAAAAAGTCATTGTTAATGATTTGTCCGATAGCTTCACTAAAATTAGATTTAATGATGAATATCTAAAATTTCTTGGTATGGTATTCGCAAATCCTCTTCTAGCATCAAAAGATGTAAAGCTAATTAGTGGTGCAACAATTCCAGTAAATACTTATTATGATTACAAGCTAAACAATCTTTCTGGATATGATGAAACATATACTTGAACTATTTCTAATAACTTCATTCAAAATAATACAAAAGTAAATGAAGAAATTAAAATAATTGGTATTAAACCAGATTCAACTTTTATCAACCTATATGATGATAATGGTAATCTGATTAATGTTGGACATTTAGGTATAAATGAAATTGTAATTAATAATGGTGCTGCATTAAAATATGGGTTAAATGTTGGTGACCAAATAACAATTTATCCAACTAATGATTATTATGAAAGTAGTTGAAAAATAGCAAATACATTAAGTGAAATCGAAAGAAAAAATGTAGGTATTAAACTAAAAGTAAAATATATCTCAAATGATCCTATAGGAGAACAATTTTATTCATCACAAGAAAATGTCAATAAATGAATCAATTTAGATGAAGGTCGAATAATTACTAGTATTAAGATGAATCACTATGAAAACAATTTTCAAAATTATATAAAATATGAGAATTTAGAAACATATAAAACAAAAAATCCTAATTATGTTCCTTTTAATGGTATCTTTACAAATACTGCTAATCCACTTGTTGGAGATAAGGCTATATTGCTAACAAGTACCTTTGGTTTATATTCCTGTTTTTTTACATTTAATTCCTTACCAGATATAACAAGTACGTATGTAGATCCAGAGGTTTTTGCTAATCTATATGCATCAAACAATATCGATATTTTAAGAAGTTTAAATTTAGCCTCATACAATGATATGGTAAATTTAATAAAAAATAATTTCACCAATAGTAATTCAATTATTGAATGAGTGTCCAAAGAATATGATGATATTGTTATGTTAGTAAATATTGGAGAAGTATCATCATTAGCAATTACTAATCAATTATTCAGTATAACTAATCAATTAATAAATAACACTAATATACTTCTACTTTGTATTTTTATACCAATATTAATTTCAACAATAATAGTTTCAATAATAGGTATCATAGATTTATGTAAAAAACAAATCGGTATTCTAAGATTGCTTGGTTACACATCCGCTAAAATAACTAGAACAATATTATATTTATTTTTACCTTCGATTATCTTAAGCGGATTATTAGGCGCTGGAATAGTAATATTGATTTTGTACATATCACAAAAATTACTATATGATCTTACGTCAATTTTTGTTGCAACAAGTCCTAACTTCCTAATAATTATATTTGGTATAGGATTATTATTGTTGTTGTTGATTTTTATTACATTAGTGTGTTATGTCTTGCTAAAGAAATTAAAATATTCTCAACTTATAAAAAATACATATAATTAAATTATTTTCACTCTATTATAAAATAATTTCTCTTTCCTTTTTTAACAATTGTAAAATTATCACTAATTGTATCTTTACAAGTAAGAATAATCGTTTCATCAGAAACTTTTTCACCATTAATTGTGATTGAATTTGATGAAATTAATTGTCTAGCTTCTCTATTAGATGGAGCTATATTTGTAGTTGTTAATAATTCTATAAGACTATATTGTTTTGATTTATCAACAATGTTATTTGGAATTGTGTTATAAATTTGTTTTCAATCATCATTAGTTAATGACTTAATATCTCCTCCAAAAATTGCATTCGATATTTTAAGTGCATTTTCATATTGTTCTATACCATGTACATCTTCAACAATTATTTTCGCTAGTGTTTTTTGAGCATTCTTCATTTTAGAATTATTGGTAACTTCATCTTGTAATATTAGAATTTCTTCTTCTGTTAGCATAGTTAAAAACTTCAACAAATTAATAACATCTTTATCTTCTTGATTAATAAGAAATTGATACATTTCATAAGGAGATGTTAAACTAGAATCCAAAAATATGGCACCCTTCTCAGATTTACCAAATTTTGTTCCATCGGATTTTAACAATAAATTGACAGTCATACCACAGGCAAAATTATCATCACCTACAACCTTTCTTATCATTTCACAACCTGTTGTAATATTGCCTCATTGATCGCTACCACCAGCTTGAATAGCAATATCTTTGGTATTATAGTATTTTAAGAAATCATATCCTTGAATTAATGTATATGTAAACTCAGTATATGAAATTCCTACTTCTAATCTATTTTTTATAACCTCTTTTTCAAGCATATAATTAACATTAATTAATTTTCCAACATCTCTTAAAAAATCCAAAATATTCATATCTTTAAAATTGTCATAATTATCTAAAACTTCATCAACATGACCATATTTTTTTAATTGATCAATAATTGATTTCTTATTCTCGTTTACTTTATTAATATCTAATAGATTTCTTTCAGACAATTTACCAGATGGGTCTCCAATCATACCAGTAGCTCCACCAACTAATGCATATGCCTTAATTCCATATTGTTGAAAACGTCGTAACATCATAATCATTACATAATTACCTAAATGTAATGATTTAGCGCTAGGATCAAAACCAATATATGCAGCTTTATTATTTTCAATAGCTTTTAATAATTTTTCTTCATTGGTAATGTTATTTAAAATTCCTCTTCATTTTAATTCATCAATTATTGTTTTCTTCATTATTACCTCGTATTCATCTTTTTATATATTTCTTTTGCTAATTCACAAAATTTAATCGCAGTCGGCGACCATGATGATGAATTAACTATCACTTTGTTATTTTTTTGCAACTTAACAATAGAACTATCATTAGAAATTATTGTATCATATAAATTAGGACCAAAAATCTTACCAATTTCAGATAGCATAGATATTGAATCTGACTTTCTTTTATCAAACATATTTATAAAAACTCCCTCAATTTTTAAATTAGGATTAGTATCTACTTGAATACTTCTAATAATACTTAATGTTTTTGATATAGCATCAATTGCATATGGAGTACAAATAAGTGGTAACAAAATCGAATTAGAATTAGTTAAAATCATTTTATTCAATGAATTTCAATTCGAAGACATGTCAATTAAAATAACATCATATAATGTTGCTAATTTATCAATATTATTTTTAAAATTATTCTCAAATTCTAAAATATCAGATTCAATAAATTTAAAACTAAGATCTAATGAAGTGGGGATTAAATCAACATTATTTAAAACTTTTCTTACAATTGACTTATTTATATCTTTATTTAAAACAATATTGCAATTAAATTTTGTATTCTCAGTCATTAAATTATTAGATAAACTAGCTATTGGATCCATATCAATAATTAGTGTTTTAATCTTCATTTTTCCAAAAGCAGCTGCAATATTTGCACAAGATGTAGTCTTACCTACACCACCTTTCATTGAAAAAAAACTAATAACTTTTGCTTTCATAATTAATATGCTCTTCCGAAAATAACAATTTGCTTGGTTTGTTTTTTGGTAAAAAAGCAATTACCATTTTCATTATTTACATTCTTAATAATACATCTAGGTGTCGCACCAGTTAATTCCTTAACTTTTTTTTCATCATCTTCTGTACCAGCTCAATAGGTTTTAACTATTTTTTTATCATTTAATGCTTTTTTTAATTCATCAATATTACTTATAAAAACAATCGAATTATCAAGTGCTTTTTTTGCTTTATTATAGATTTCAATTTTATAGTTTTTAAGTTCTGTATTAATTACGTTTTTTATATCATCAAGTTTAACGTTAATTTTTTGTCCATTATCTCTTCTAATTATTGTCACTTCATTATTTTTAATTGTTTCATTACCAACTATAATTTGAATTGGTGTTCCTTGAACTTCACCATCAGCTAATTTATACCCCAAACCATGATCAGAATCATTAATTTGAACCCTATATTTTGTTAATTTTTTAGATAACGATTTTGCGATATCACTAATCTTTGGTTCCTTGTTAGAACCTATTGTGTTTATTACAATTTGATTTGGTGCTATATCTGGTGGTAACACTAAACCATTATCATCGCCATGTACCATAATAATTGCACCAAGTAATCGAGTAGAAACTCCAGCTGACATTTGATGCACAAAATCAAATTCATTATTTTTTGTTTGAAATTTAATGTTATATATTTTTGAGAAATTTTGTCCTAAATAATGACTTGTAGCACATTGTAAAATTTGACCATCTTGCATCAAACTTTCTAATGTAAAAGTATTTTCAGCACCAGCAAATCTTTCACCAACTGTCTTTTCACCCTTTAATGTTGGGATACACAACAAATCATTCATAAATTTTTCATAAATATCCAATATTTTTTTTGTAAATTGTAATGCTTGTTTCTTATCTTCAAAAATAGCATGAAGTTCCTGTCAGTGGAATTCACTATTCCTCAAAAATGGCTTAGTTGTTTTTTCTCCTCTCAATACAGAACATCATTGATTAACTTTTATAGGTAGATTTTTATAACTTGAAGCAACATAACTGAAATAATTACAAAAAGGAATTTCACTTGTTGGGCGAATGATATATTGATCTTCTAATTCTTTATCTCCAATTTGTGTAACTATAAAACACTCTGGAGAAAAACCTTCAAGATGTTTCTTTTCCTTCATAAATTCACTTTTTGGTATTAATAGTGGCATAGATAAGTTCTTAACACCAACTTTTTTAAATTGAATATCTATATTTTTTCTTATTTCTTCTCATATAGATCATGCATTTGGTTGAAAGATTAATGTACCCTTAATCTTACCATAAACGCATAATTGACTATTTTGAATAACACTAGTGTATCACTCGGCGAAATCATCACTTCTTTTAACTATTTTCTCAACTTTACCCATTTATTTCCTCATATTAATAATAATATATTAAAATTATATTACCTATGAATAATAACATAACTCAAGATAATAATAACATAGAACTACAATATGCTAAATATAAAAGTATAGATATTTCTAAACGAATATTCTCATGATGAGATGTATTCTTGTTCATTTTGCTTTTTGCTTGTTCTTTTTGTTTTATGGTTGGGTTTACAATGTTTTTAATTGGAGGTATTGGTTTTTATACTGAAGTTGATGTTGTTGGTAATCCAGAAAAAATAGGTAATAATAATGGATATTGACACATAATGAATATTTATAATGGAAATTGAACAGACTTTGCAGATCAGTATGCATATATTGATAACATAGAATTTCCAAGTGATTATCAAAAATTTATTAAAAATGCTTTTTTATTAAAAGATATTTATAATGCTGGATTTTTATTATGATTAATCCCTTTGATAATTTTTTGTTGCTTTTCATTAATTGTAATTATCATATATGTATTTTGGGTTAATGGATATATTGATTCTATAGGTAAATATATCTTTACTAAGATAAAAAATATTAATGATAAAATAGACAACTATAAACCACTTGATCAAAGAACCAAAGATGATAAAACAACTACAATATCAAATCAACAAGATAGTTAGTTTACAATATTTTTCTTTAAATATAATTTCACATATTGTTTTGGTGTACATTTAATAAAATTTCCTGATACATCATAATATTCATTATCCAAATCATTAGCAACTTTGCTATATTGACCAATCTTAATATGATTAGATAATAATAGCTCATTAATTGAATCCAATGTTTTCTTACATAAAATTATATTTAGATCATTTTGTGGTACTTCAATTATATTTTCAAGACTAATATGTTTTTGAATGTAATTACTAAATTTCTCATCCTTAAAAAAATTAAACATATTGAAAGCATCTGTGATGACTAATTGTATTGTCTCAAGAGGTAACTTGTTTTTTTGAATAAAATCAAAAAATAAATTAAATGCGATTGAAATATCATACATTGTAATCTCTTTATCAAATTCATTTGCATATGTAAATCATAATTTAGAATGTTTCTCAACCGCATATAATCCCAATTTATTATTAATAACATTAATTGCCAATTCAAAATCTCCAAATACCTTACTTACAGTATGATTCATCTTTCTAGATATTCTCTGTAATATTTCAATTCTTGATAACCGTAATTTAGACTCAGTGTCAAAACCAGCCTTGACCATAACTTCTTGGTTATTAAAGTTATGAACTATTTTATTCACAATATTATTCATAATAAAAACATTATATTTATTGGCAAATAAATAATGATTGCTATCAAAACTTAGTTTTGACAATAATTGATTCTTTTCAACATAATAATTTCTATCTAATCTTCTTAATTTCTTGTATACATAAACAAATAATTTTCTAATATATTCATCGTTTTCATCATCATCAACCAATGTAATATCCAAAGGATTAACAACAAAATTTGTTCAATCAATGAAAGTTGCTAACATTTCAAGATTATTCTCATTGATTGTTTCAGTTCTCTCTATTCTAATTTTCTTTATTGGATAATTCATTAAAAAGAAATTTTTCAATGATTCATTAATGTTTTCAACAATTTCTTGAATATTTTCACCATCAAAAACATCAACAAAGGCAATCAAAAAATTTGATAACTCATCAATGAATGCTATGAATAATAATTTCCCCTCATTTTCGTCGTTATCAATTTCCTTAATGAACAATCTTAAGGTTTGAATTTCTAACATACTGTTTAATTATAGCATATTTGTTCTTTTTTTTTACAATTTATATATAAATTGTAAAAATTTTACAAATAAATAACGAAAATGAACCATTTTATAAAAATAGAATTTCTCCATAAAATTTTAAATAGGAGTGAGTAAAATGAAACCATTTTCAACAAATAAGTATAAAACTTCAAATTTTGAAATAAATAGATTATTAATTTTTAAATTTTTATCACGAGTTTTATCTAAATATGGAGAAATTAAAGATAAATCAAAGTTCAAAAATAAAGAAGCATTGTTTTCATACATATCATTAAAATTTAGTATAAG
>CASEIK010000009.1 GCA_949288005.1 uncultured Mycoplasmataceae bacterium
TTTCTTTTTGTGACATGATTTTTATATTCTTAAACTCTCTATCAAAATTAGTTGCCTCTCTACTTTCATAATTAACGATGTTAGCTTTTGAATTGAATTTAACTTGTACTCCGTAGTAATCACCATATATTCTACTAGTTCCAACATATTTAATATTTTCATCTGCAACATCAGTATCAACTTCACTATTAGAATCTAGATTAGTTCTTTCTATTGAGTTTTGCTCTTTGTTATTTGCAAAAATCAAAGGCAAAACTATACTACTAGATATAAATGGTAATAGCAATCAAGAAGTTTTTAATACAGATTTTCTTATTTTTTTAAGTAACATAATACCCTCTTATGTTACATATATTATACCAAAAAAACTTAGAAATGGCTATAATTAGAACAAGTTAACACAAATGATAAGTTTAGCTTTTTGGGTTAAAATTTAGAAGTAATTTGATATTAAAATCATATATAAAATATATATATAAAATATACAAAAAATAGTTTTGTTTAAAAACAAATAGTAAAATATAGGTTAATAGTTATTTAAACTATTCACATATTAGAATAGTAGATATTGTTTTGTGTATTCTACATAATTGAAATATTGTTTTTCTAATATAGTAGAACTATATAGTATTGAAAACAATGGATTTTATTGGAATAAAAACAATTTAATTTGTAGATTTGATTACCAATTGATTATTTTTTTTAGCAAAAAATCATCTAAATCATTTAAATTAATGGAAATTTGTTCCATAGTATCACGATTTCTTATTGTAATAATATTATTTTCTGGTGTATCAAAATCAACAGTTAGACAATACATAGTTCCAATTGCATCTTGTCTTCTATATCTTTTGCCAATACTTCCAGATGAATCAAAACAACAACTAATGTTTTTTGACAAGATAATATTATAAATTTTATAAGCAACATCATTTAGTTTATTTGTCAATGGTAAGATACAAATTTTGTATGGACATAATTCTATTGGTAAATGCAAAATTTCTCTTGTTTCTTGGTTGTCAATTGACTGTATTTCATAATTAGAACATATTATTGCATATAATAGTCTCTCTACACCAATAGATGGTTCAACAACATCTGGTAAATACTTTTCATTTGTTATTGGATCATGATAAGATAGGTCTTTTTTTGAAAGATTTTCATGAACAGACAAATCATAATTACCACGATGAGCTAATCCACACAACTCTCCTCAACCATGAGGAAAATTAAATTCAAAATCAACCGTTTTTTGTGAATAGTGACTTAATTTTTCTTTAGGATGATCATATAGTCTTAATTCGTTGTTTTTTATCCCACAATCACATGTTAAGAAATCATTTACTTTTTTTATATAATCTTTCATAATTGTGGCAACATCATCTTTTTTACAAAAGTACTCAATTTCCATTTGTTCAAACTCTCTAATTCTAAAGATGAAGTTTCCAGGTGTTATTTCATTTCTAAAAGATTTACCAATTTGACCAACACCAAAAGGAATTTTTAATCTACTAGTTCTAGCGATGTTTTTAAAATTTATAAAGATACCTTGTGCAGTTTCTGGTCTTAGATAAAGTGTATTTAAATCATTTTCAACAACACCTTGAAAAGTTTTGAACATTAAATTAAACTTTCTTATTGCTGTTCAATCAAATGCATTACATTTTGGACAGTTTATTTTATTGTCAATGATAATTTTCAATAATTCATCATTAGATAAATTTTCATTTACATCAATATTTTTATTAAATTCTTCAATTATTTTATCAGCTCGAAATCTTTCTTTGCACTTTTTACAATCAATTAATGGATCAGAGAAATTACTAAGATGTCCAGAAGCTTTCCATACATCAGAATTACAAATTTGTTGAGTGTCAATCCCAACCATATTACTTTGAGTTGTTATAAATCTTTTTCATCATAATGATTTGATATTGTTTTTTAACAATACTCCTAAAGGTCCAAAATCTCATGAATTTGCTAGTCCATTATATATTTCACTATTAGGATATACAAAACCATAATTTTTAAGAAATATCACAATATCTTGTTGACTTAATTTTATAGACATAATTATTCCTTTCATTAATCATTAAATCTAGTTGTATCAAAGAAAGAAACATCATCATCTTGAAAAGGTTGATCTAAATTTATAGTTGGCAAATCTGCCAAGTTTTTTATTCCAAAAATATCATAGAATTTAGGAGTAACAGTAAACAAAAGTGGTCGACCAGGTCCACTAGACCTACCAGCCTCATTTACTAAACCTAAATCTATTAGTTTCATAATAACTTGTGTCGGATCCTTTCCTCTTATATCTTCAATTATTGATTTAGTACATGGCTGGTTGTAGGCAATGATTGCAAGTGTTTCCATAACTTTTTGTGATAAAGGATTTTTATATTTGACAGTTATTAATCTAGATAGTTGTTCTCTATTTTTTTCTTTTGTAAAGAACTTGTATTTTTCACCAAACATTTTGATTGTTAAACCTCTAGAATCATCGCTTTCAAGTTCTTTAATTCACTTATCTAAAATTCTTTTAATACTTGAAACAGGACATAGAGTAAGACGTTTTAGATCACTTAATGATAAACCCTCACCACCATAAACATAGAATGCAGATTCCATCAATGATTTTAATTCATTATCATTTAATTCATTTACTTCAACATTTTTTAATTCATCATTTTTTTCAAAAATAGTTATTTCTTCATTTTCTATCTTTTTGTTATCAATACTCTTATTTTTAGATGGTTGATTATTATTCATTATATTCAGGATTTCATCCTTAAGATTATCTTTTTGTTTGTTTGATTGAGAATTTATTGAGATTATTTCATTATCATAATCAACATTCACACTTTCATTCATTTTATCTTCTATTGATTTTGTTTTGGATTTATTATAAATGTTAGATGTTTTTTTCTCTCTCTTTGAAAATAATGATTCATAGTATTCATTATCAACAGCACCAATCGGTCTAAAATCATTTAATTTATTTTCATCATATTCATAAAAATCTTTTTCATCATTTTCATCATCAAAATCAAAATTATACAAGCTAGAATTAACATCTTCTAGTGTTGAATCATCTAATTTTATACCTTTCTTATTTTTATCATTACCCATTGCGCCCTCCTATTCTTTATTGTTTTTATTTTTCTTATTACTTTCTTTTAATTCATAGTCAAGTTTTTTTGATAACTCAGTATGACTCAACATAATTTGTTTAATATTTTCATCCTCAATATCTTCAATTTTATCATTATTCTTAGAAATATAAATTGTGGAATAAAAATCATCCTGCCTCATTGTAATGAAACCATCTTTTGCTAATACTAGCAAAGAAACAAAGACTGCACATTGATATTCAATGTTCTTATTTGAATTATCAAACATCTTAATAAATTGTTGAAATGATACTTCATTTATGGATTGATTATTGTCTATAAAAGTAAAAACATTTTGTTGAATTTTGTCAACATCGATATCACTTACTTTAATTGTAAAAGTTTTATCGATTTCATTGTTTTTCATTTCAATTACTATTTTTTGTCAAGCTTTTACAATTCGTTGAATATCTACATGATCTGGTAGAGGTGCTTCAGGAATATCTTCTGGTATGTATTCATCTAAATCATCACAATTTTTAGCAATGTATTTGATTCTTTTTGATTGTCTTTGTCTAAATTCTCCAATAATATCTTTATATTGTTTATAAAGAAACAATTGCCTTCTTAGTCTATCTATTTCTAACTCTGTTTCCTTAAATTCATTAATGTTTGTTAACATAGGTATTAACATTTTTGTCTTCAATTCAGTTAAATATGATGCCATAACTAAATATTGAGAAATGTTATCTATTGGTAGTTTTAATAAATTGTTATTTACAAAATCAAGATATTGTGCAGAAAGTTCAGCGATATCTAAAGTTAGAATGTCCATCTTTTTTTCTCTAATTAATTCAACAAGTAAATCTAACGGACCATCAAAATTATCAATTTTAAAGTTAAGAACTATATTATCATTAATTTTGTTATGCTTATTTAAATTAGACATACCTCTATTATATATTATTAAATTGGTATAATATCAAATATGAGAATAATTTTATTCGGTGGTACTTTTAACCCAATTCATAATGGTCATATTGAGGCAGCAAGATTGGCAATGGAGAAAATTGGTGCAAAAAAAGTTATTTTTGTCCCAAATTTTGATAGTTTTGAAAATAAGGATAATTTAGATTATGTTTCACCATTTGATCGTTATAAAATGGTTTACGAAGTAATAAAAAATGTTCCAAAGTTCGAAATAGATAATTTCGAAATAATGAAAGGGCGTAGATGTTACACTATTGAAACAATTAAATATTTAAGAGATAAATACTTTGAAGATGATATTTATTTATTAATGGGAGAGGATCAATTATTAAATTTTCATAAGTGAAAAAATTATGAAGAAATTATGGAGTTAGCAACTATTATTTGTATTAAACGCTCAAATCATATTATTGATAAGAGTAATTTTTGTATTCATGATTTTATTTTTATTGATAATGATTTTAATACTATTAGTTCATCTAATATTAAGGAATCATTGATAACTAGAAATGTACCATATAAAGCATTGAAGTATATTAATGATAATGGTTTGTATGCCAAAACACGTTTATCTCATTTTCTTTCTCCATCAAGATTTGATCATTCAGTGCGTGTTGCAAAATTAGCTTATGATTTAATGTTGTTATTTGATAAAGAGAATGCAATAAAAGGATGAGTTGCTGGTTTGTATCATGATATATGCAAAGAGTTTGATAAAGAGAATATAGAAATGATAGCTTATGGAAAATATGATTTACCTGTTGCCCCTTCTTGAAAAGTATTGCATGGACCAGTTGGGGCAAAAATGTTAAAAGATATGTTTCATTTTGATGATGAGATGATTCTAAATGCTATTGAAAATCATACTATACCTAACTCTGATAGATCAAAATTAACAATCTTAGATAAAGTTTTATTCTGCAGCGATAAAATTGAACCAAAAAGAACAGAAAAAGATTTGGTTAATATTGATAAGATTAGAAGAGTTGCAATGAAGGATATTCATGCTGCATTTGATATGATTCTAGAAACATTGGATAAAATGTATAACACAAAAGGTAATGAGGTATAACTATGTTAGGAATAATCATTGCTTTACCTGAAGAAATTAATGATTTACTAAAAAAACAATTTAAAGATAATTTTACACACGAAATTAATGGTAAAAAATTTTATATTTTTAAAACTATTATGGATAAAAGTATAGTTTTGTCTTTTAGTGGAGTTGGTAAAGCGAATGCCGCAGCTACAGCGGCACTTTTAATTAATAATTTTAAAATAACAAAATGTATAAACATAGGTTCATGTGGTGGATTAGTTGATTTAAATACTTTTGATGTATTGCTTGTTGATAAAACAAAATATGGTGATGTAGATGTAACTGATTTTGGTTATGAAATTAATCAAATACCAAAAATGCCATCAAACTATACTACTAGTCAATCATTGAATGATGGTATTAATAAAGTTCTTTCTGTTTCGAATTACAATTGTAAGTTAGGATGATGTATAACATGTGATTCTTTTATTAAAAAAGAAAACGTTGATAAATTTAATTTAAAATTCAATACTTCATTACCTGTTGCAGTCGATATGGAATGTTGTGCTATTGCTCAAGTTTGTCATTTAATGAATATAAGATTTGCATCAATTAAAGTGATATCAGACAACATTAATAATCCAACTAAATCAGTTGAGCAATTTAAAAAAAATATTAAGAAAGTTTCAATAATGATTGATACATTAATTTATAATATTATTCAAGCAATAATATATGAAGAAGATAATTAGGCTCCATTAGTTCAATTGGATAGAGCACTTGACTTCGGATCAAGAGATTTGGGTTCAAATCCTGAATGGAGCGCCAATAATAATTAACCCTCATTGAGGGTTTTTTTATTTTATGCATAAGATGCTTGTTAAAAAAATAAGTCCAAAAGTAAAAAAATAAAGAAAACACTATCTATATATTTTATAATAATAATGTGTAGTCTATCTTGAATAAACTACTAAAATATTTTTGCTGAAAGAAGGATTACTATGAAAGGTATAAATGTCTATAGTGAAATAGGTAAACTTAGAAAAGTATTGATTCACAGACCTGGGGATGAATTGAAGTATGTTACTCCTCAAAGAATTGATGAATTATTGATGAGTGCTATTATTGAAGTTGAACAAGCACAAAAAGAACATGATGAATTTACAAGCATTCTTAAAAAAGAAGGTGTTGAAGTTGTTGAATTAGCAGATTTAGCAGCTGAAATGTATAGAGTTTTAAAACCAGATTTGAAGGAAAGGTTTATAAAACAATGATTAGATGAAGCACCTTTAAAAGATACTAAGACACGTAACTTAGTTATTAAATATTTAAAGAGTCTTGAAAGAACACCAAGAAAAATGATTGACAAAATGATGGCTGGTATTTTGTATTCAGAAATTGGTATGAAATCAAAAGTTGTTGGTTCAAAAGTAAAAGATTTAGTTATTGATCCGATGCCAAATATTTATTTTACAAGAGATCCATTTGCGTCTGTTGGTAATGGTATTACATTACACAAGATGAAGTATAAAACTAGACAAAGAGAAACTATCTTTGCACAATGAATTTTTGCTCATCATCCTGATTATGTTGGAACGCCAATGTATTATGATAGAAAATATAAAAACACAGTTGAAGGTGGAGATATTTTCATTTATTCAAAAGATGTGTTAGCAATAGGTGTTTCAGAAAGAACTGGAATGGATGCAATTAAACAAATTGCATATAATATTGCTAAAAATAAAGAATGTAAATTCAAGAAAATATTGTGTATTAATGTTCCTCCGATGGGTAATTTAATGCATTTAGATACTTGATTAACAATGTTAGATAAATCAACTTTCTTATATTCAGGTAATATTTTTGGTGTATTAAAAATATGAGAAATTGATTTGTTAAAATGTAAAAATGCTAAATCTCCAAAAGATATTAAAGCTGTTGAAAAGAAAGACAAATTAGAAAACGTTCTATCTAAAGTAGTTGGTAAAAAAGCTACTATGGTTCCAGTTGGTGGTAAGGATGCATTACAAATGGACATTGACATTGAAACTCATTTTGATGGTACTAATTATTTAGCAATTCGTCCAGGTGTTGTTGTAGGATATCATAGAAATAGAAAAACTCAAAATGCCTTGGAAAAAGCTGGTATTAAAGTATTAGCATTTAATGGAAACCAATTATCATTAGGTATGGGTTCTGCTAGATGTATGTCTATGCCACTTTGAAGAGATGAAATAAAATAATATATAAAAGTATATTAATATAATTATTATTCTAAATAAAATTAAAAAATAAATGTTATTGTATAATAGCATTTATTTTT
>CASEIK010000010.1 GCA_949288005.1 uncultured Mycoplasmataceae bacterium
AACTAATAGATTTGAATTAGCATTATTACCTTGAGCACCTGATTTAATAACACCTGTAGAAGCTACAAGTAATCCGCCTGCATTATTTGTAATATTAGTTGTTCCATTTGGATTTGATAATTCTCCGGCAATTTTTATTCCATTATTACCGCTATTTGTAATTGTAATATCACCATTACCATAGTTTCTTACAATTCCGCCATCTGCAATTGATGTACCTGTTTTAGAAACAATAGTTATTTTACCGTTAGAACTTGCAAAAGCATTTCCTGATGTCATATTATCTGTAGCTACAAGATTATTAAATAAATTATCTCTTACTTCTTGCCAAGTTTGAGTTACTTCATTATTTTCATCTTTTATATCTTTTATTACAGTACTATCATTTATACCAGCAACCAAAAGACCGCCATTACCAACTGCAACGTTACCGCCTTGTAAATCAACATTACCTCTTGCAATAACAGCACCGTCAATATTAATTACATTACGATCTTCATTACCTGGAGTTATTGAATTTAAATCTAACGTTGTACTTACATTTTGAACATTAGTTCTATAATCACTATATTTATCAACATGAATTGTCCAAGTATTTGGATCATCTGGATTAACTTTTACAACAGTAGCTTCTTCAGGAATATATTGAGCAGCAGGTAAATTTAATTCTGATTTTAAAGTATTATAACCACTTGGACTTGGAGTTATAACAGATAAACTTCCAACATTTAATACCCCTGAAGCGCCAACAACCATACCTTGTGGAGAAATAAAAATAAGGTTCCCATCATTTTTTAATCCACCTCCAACAGATTGTAAAGCGTTAACAATACCATTTATATTAACCTGACCATCTACAAGGTTAATAAATGTATTAATATCACCCTCTTTTGTATCCCATTGAATCTCACCATCAGGTTTAATTTGACCTGTTTTTTGCATCCATTTATATATGAAATTAGCAACATCACCTTTACCAAGATTAAATTCTAAAAATTGTTTAAAACCAACATCACCATTTACGGCATCTGGTCTAAATTCATAACCACCACCAGGTTTTTGGCCAATAGTATTACCTGCTCCATCAATTATTGTTGATTGTGCCAATACTTGATATGCTAATGATTGCTGCATTACAAGTAAAAAACTTAATGCAAATGCTATCAATCTTTTTCTATTTATTCCCTGTCTTTTCATAATTAGACCTCGATTTTTTTGCACGTAAACACTTTATATTACATGTATATAAACGTTTTTTTAATATTAAACTTTACTTTTTTTCATACCTTTTTTACAAAAGTTAATATTTTATTTTATTTTTATATATAATTTTGGAAGCGGTTATATATATTATATATAATATATAGATACAAATATTAAGAATTGTTACGAACAAATATAGCCTAAAACCCTTTGATATCAAGGGTTTTAAAAATTATTGTAAAAAATTTACTGATTCTGCGCAATTTGAGGTTATAAAATGTTTTTACATGGACATAGAGAAGTATAAAAAAATATCTCAATTTTCATGCTTATGAATAATAAATAGAGTGAAGATTGAAAGAAAGGACTGAATTATGTGTGCAAATCAAATCGTCCCAAATGAGTATATTGCTAAAATTAAACCAGAGCAATTAGAGGCTCTTGTA
>CASEIK010000011.1 GCA_949288005.1 uncultured Mycoplasmataceae bacterium
TGGTAATTTTGAATTATGTGATAATCAAGATTTTACGGGAATAGATTTAGTTAATGAAAGAGATTTGATAATTTATGATAGTCAAAATTTAAATGAGTTAATTGAATTAATTAAATACTATCTTGCCGTACCAGAAAAAAGATATGAAATTGGAATGTCTGGTATGAAAATGGTTAGAAACAATTATAATTTCATAGAAAATTTTAAAATAATAATAAATGAATATAATTCAAAAAAGTTAAATTGATTTTTAGTTTTTGAAATGGAGAAATGGCATAATGTGGAATATTTTAGGATGGCTGATATCAATAGTTGCTGTTATTTCGATTTTTCATTCTGTTATTTGGATGAATCATTTATTGGGAATATTTTCTATTGTATATTTAACTAGAAAATACAAAGAAATAGATATGCGATCTAG
The DNA here is from genome assembly GCA_949288005.1 of uncultured Mycoplasmataceae bacterium. Lineage (GTDB taxonomy): Bacteria > Bacillota_I > Bacilli_A > Mycoplasmatales > Mycoplasmoidaceae > Mycoplasma_L. The sequence goes on from CASEIK010000011.1 coordinate 422, forward strand.
ACTGAATTGTGGTTTATTTATTTTTCTGTTATCTTTACTTGTGTCAACTTTATATAATTATGAAATGGTTGGATTTGATGCTATTAATATTTGGAGCAGAATATTTAAATTATATTTAGTTTATATTGTTCTAACAGTCCAACTTTCATATAAAAATAATTTGATTATATTTATTAAATTGATAAAATTTATAGGAATTTTGTTTATTGCATTAGGGTTTATAGAAGTGTTTTTTTTCGATTTTACTTTTGTGGAAGAGTTTTTTTTGTCTATTAGAGAAAGAAATGGCATAGCGCATTTATTTAATGCTAATGGTGTCCCTCGATTATTATCGGTTTGCAATAAATTTGACCCTAATTTTGTAGGATTATTGTTGTCATTCTATTCTACATTTTATTTTTCCAATTTTTTATTTAATAGAAATAAGTCAAAAAATTTTTTATTTTTTTTAATATTTTTAGCGGGTGTATTTCTAACTGGTTCAAGGGGTGCGCTTTTAGTTGGTGTTAGTTCAATAATAATATTATTAATTTTTTATTGCAAAAAATTTAAAAATATCAAAACAAAAAAATTTTTAAGTATATTAATAACAGTGTTAATAGTTTGTTTTGGAGTGATAAGTTTAAACGATAATAACATTATGTTTGCCAAAATAGAGAAAATGATAGATTTAGGTAATTATAATAAAGGAACTAGTGATGGAATGAGAATAGAAATGATAGATGCCTCTATGCACATATTATTAGATAAGCCTATTATAGGGTTAGGAATTGGTGGATTTAATGCAAATATAAGAAATGATGATTATATTTCTCGTGAACATCCGGCATTAGTAAAAAACGATTTTCTTGATCCCCATAATGAGTTTTTAACATTATGGATTGAAAGTGGTATTGTGGGTGTGATTTTGATATTTTCTATTTATTTCTATAATTTTAGAAAAATTTTGAAGCAAAATAAATTAGATAATGAAATAATATTATTAGGATTATCTTTTACAATAATAATGATAATGAATATACCTTTTGAGTATGCTCTTACAACAGATAGAGTAATGTTTATGTTTTTGGGATTTATATTAATATATTTTTCAGATAAATTATATTATGGAAAATGATCTACAAATTTGAGGAGAAAAATCATGAAAGGCATAATTTTAGCAGGCGGCAGCGGAACACGTCTTTATCCGTTGACGATGGTAACAAGTAAACAGTTATTACCTATATACAACAAACCGATGATTTTTTATCCATTATCTACTTTAATGCTTGCAGGTATTAGA
>CASEIK010000012.1 GCA_949288005.1 uncultured Mycoplasmataceae bacterium
AAAAACATTATGTGATACCATATTTATGTACTCCTTGTTTTAAAATTGTGTGGAAGTACAATTAAATACAAACTTCAGTTTGTATTTTTTTATGTACTATGTTGATTATACAACTTGTGTAAAAAGATTATAGTTTCAACACATTAAACACTTATATAAGTGTTTTTTAATATTATAATAAAATTGTAAGGAGGTATATTTTATGCAAATATCTTTAAAAAAAAGTTTATATTTAGGTTTAGGATTAATTGGAGCTATAGGATTAGCTATAGGAGTTATTACTCCTATTATTATAAGTCGTTCTAAACACTCTTCTAATGATAGTGTTGTTATTGTTACTAATAAACAATATTTAGATAATGAACAACAATATTTAACTAATAATTATCAAATTCCTGTTTATACACAAACATCTAAAGTTAGTAATAATTATACTCAAGATAGTATCAAGAATTTGTATGAAAATGCTAAAAATGCATTAAATGCATTAAATAATATTAATGAATCAAGTTTAAATTTAAATGAAAAAATATGACTTGATTCATATAAAACACAATGAGATATTAAAATTAAAAATATTGAAAATGGATTGATTTATTTAGGTTCTAATCCAATTAGTGGATCAAGAATATTATCATCAAGAGAAAATAGTGTTCGTAACAATATTGTTGATGCACTAAATATTTATGTAATTAATGAAGAAACTGGTGATCCTGATGAATCACAAGTTGATGTTAGTTTATTAAAAACTATTAACAATAAAATTGATGATGTGATTGTTTATTTAGAATCATTATTAGGGTTTATTAATGATGGAATGCAAATTGGCATAATGCCATCAAATTTAATTAAAAAATCATTTATAAAACAAACTGTACAGTATTTTTATTCATATGAAATTTATAAATCATTTAATGGTTCTTCTGTTAATGAATATTCATTAATAGATATGTTTAATAAAATGGTAACAGATAGTTATATGCCTAATTTTTTCACTACAATTTTTAATAAAATTAACAATGAATTATCTACTCATAATATTAAAAATACAGAACTAAATGAAAAAATTAGTTTATTAAGTCATAAATTAAATGAATTTATGAAATTTTATGTTGGTGAATATTATACTAGTTCATATTCATATGGTGGTAACAAAAATCCACTTAAATTATCTAAAACTAACAATGATAATGAAGTGGACCAAACAATGTTGATTGATGTTGATGGACAATCAATGAATGTGTATGGATTGGGTTATAGTCAAACTGATCTTGATACTACAAATATTGGTATTGGTTTTATGACTCCAAATTCATCAATTAAAAATATTGCTAATCAATCATATACTGGAAATAATATTTACCAACAAATGTTATATAACAACAATTCAATTAGTACTAGTGCAAGTGAAATCTATGCAACTGGTATTGATTTAACTGAACAAGGCACAACTAAAATGAAACAAATTGCACAATATGTAATTAAAGACATTTTAGGGTATGAATTGAATAATTTTAATCCTCAAATTTATTACACAGCATCTCCATTTAGTGTTCCTCCTACATTACAAAATTTAGCTACTATATCTAGTAATGGAGATTATTTCACAAGATTTAATATTTGATTAAATCAAGAAGATTTCTTTTTTGGCAGAGAACAATTAATCAATAAAGAATCATTTATTCAACAATATTGATCTAATATTACTGATCCTGAATTATTAAAATATAAAGATATTATTGTTACACAAGGATATGTTTCACCTTGAGAAAATAAGGATCATATTGATGGAAGTAATGCAACTGTATCTGGAAATCAAGCTTTAGCTGGTAGTGTTTTATCATTAAAATACTATACTGAATTTAAAAATAGTGTTAATGGTTTATATGCATCTAACTTTAATAATATTAACGATTATGTATTATCTCCATATAACTACAATATTAGAGAAGATATTGGTGTAGGTATGGAAGGTCCTCGTGCTTCATGCCAATTTCAATATAACTGTGATCCATATTACAGTCTTCAAAAATGATCAGTTGCATCATTAACAACTCATGAAGGTGCAATGGGTCATCACACTCAACAAGAATATTGAACTGAATATATGCCAGGAACTAAAAATGGTGTTGTATCAAATGAAAATGCAACTCCTGGTTATAGTTTTGTTAATGACGCATTTCATGAAGGATGAGCTGTATTTACTGAATGATTTGCAGCTGAATTAGGTGTATATGGTTTATGATCTAACGGAATTAATAATGGTGATATAGTTCCTGATGTTTGAACTAATAATAGTTCTACAATTTTACATATTGCTGATAATGAAAATGATGTTACACCCGAACAAATTGAATACATCAAAAATTATCAAGGCGGTGTTTATTACAATATTATTGAAAATCAAGTTAATAGTCCAAGCAAATATTCAACTGAAGCATCAAAAGCAATTGCTGCAACAAAATTAGCAAATTGTTTAGCTTATTATGGATTTTTAAACGAATCTCAATTAAGAAATATGAGATTAGCGCTTGACACTGCTGTACATTACAATTCAAGCTCAGTTATTTCTTCTAAATCACTATCATTTGGTGCTTCAATTCAAAACGAAAGATTATATATGCAACAAAATAGTGGTTTAGGTGCAGGGGATATTAATAGTGAATCTATTAGATATATGTCTATTCCATCACAAGCAACTGGATATATGTTAGGTAAAATTATTTTTAATGATTTATATTCACAAGTTAAATCACAATATGAATCTAAAAATTCATCTAATCCTGAATATAAATTTATTAATGATAAAAACGCAATGAAAGAATTATTTGATTTAATGTTAAGAAATGGTGAAATCCCATTAGAAGTGTTGCAAGAAACAATTACTAATTATTATAAATTTTAATTATTGTTAGTTAAAAAGTTTAAAGCAAGTTGTTTTTTAATCAAAATTATATTATCAATTAGTAAATCACAAATACTAATCAAATTGTTAATATTAATTGAATTATGATTATTTAACATTTGCTTTTCTCATTTACATATTTGATTTCCATTTTTGGTAAATAATGAATTTAAATGCATTAATGATAAGTGATATGGAAAATGATATTCTAATTCATTGTTAATACAAAACTCTTTTAACTTATTCATTATTTCACCAAAATATTGTTTTCAACCTGTACTCAATATTCAATCAACATTATTTTCACATGTATTATAAGCATTTTCTTCTAATGAAATAATAGCAAATAAAATGATCCTTATAATGTTTTTTGTTATGTAAAATAATTTTTTTATTAGCGTATTTAATGTCATCAAATGATGATATAACGCTTGATAAATTATCATTATTATAATATTTAAAAAATATATCATGATGTTTATCTAATAAATTAAAATCAATTTTTATAGTTTTATTTTTTTGATATGTTTCTTTAACAAAATTGATTTGAAAAAAAACTTTTTTAAATTTATCATTATAAGTTATATTGTTTCAAATCCCATTATTTTTAATGTCTAATATTGTATTATCTGAATATAAATGATTGAATTTTATTCAATTACAATTAATATATTTAATTAGTTTTATTCAATCAACAAGTTTATGTTTTAATTTAGATATATTTTCATTATTTTTTAATAAATCATTAATTTCAAATCTTAAATTATGAAGTAGAGATTCATAATTTTCAATACAATATATATCTTCATCGATATATTCAATATTGTTTAATAATTTATTAAAAGAATTATTTATATCATTCATAATTATATAAACATTATAAAATATGTTATTATATAATATCAAAAAATATTAATATGATTTCGAATGTAAAAAATTACAAATTAAATGAATATTTAATAAAAACTCATAATATTAATAATCCATTTAACAAATTGATTTTGATTCAAGGTATTCAATTCATATTGTTTGGTTTTATGTTATTGTTTTTTATATTAGGATATAACAACCAATATAATACAGTAAATGTACAAAATATTCCTGAAAAAATCAGTGCTTATAGAGGCGTTAGTATATTTTTTGCATGTTGATATATAGTTATTTATTTGTTTTCAATAAAAAATATTAATTCTATAAATAATTTTAGAACTTTAAAAATTTTTTTAATATTATCTTTTATACCTATATTTAATGTAATTACAATTGGGTTTTTAGCATCTAAAATGCAATTTACAACATTTAAATTGTGATTCAAAAATTTATTTAAAGGCGATGATGAACTTTTATTGGTATATAACTATAAAAACTGGATTTATAAATTAAATCTATGTTTAGCAATAATTATGTCTCCCATTGTCATAATTGCATTTTGTCAAATTGGAGATACTATTAGTGTATACCCAATTAATGGTATTGGAGAAAAAATTAAATATAGTAATTTATGATTTGTTTCATTACATTATTTTACTATTCAAACTAATTTGTTGTGTTTTTTATATTTAGTTTTATTTTTGATCAAACCCAATTTAAAATTATTTAAATATAATACATTTTTAATGTCATGTATTGTATATATTTTTGTTGTTGGAATAACTTACGATTTTGCTTTGTTACCAATGAAAATTCTTAAAAATGATTTAAATGATTGAAATTGATATAAATATTTTTGCAATATTTACGAACATTTTATTAATCCAATCTTATTTGTAAGTTTTGGTTTGATAATTATTTGTAAACAAAACAAAATATCAAAATTAAACACATCGTTATTAAATCATTTGGTTTATAGTATGATTATTCCAACTATATACTTAATTTATGCATTAGTATTACCTTTTGTATCTAATGTGTCTGTTTATGGTTTTGTTACTAATTGTAATCCTAATGTGTATAATGAAATCATAGTTAATAACCAAACTGATTTTATGTCAAAAGGTAATCCATTGTGCTCATTATTTATTTTCTCGTATTGATTATTATTTTTAGGTTTATTAACTGGTATTTATTATATTAATTTAAAATATATTAAAATAAATATTAATGAACAAAAATGTTATTAAAAATATTATTAGAAAACATAACCTAAAAATAATTGATTTTGATTATTACACGAATGAAATAATTAAAATTAAAAAGATTTTACCTAAAAATAAAATGGGAAAATTAGTAATTGTAACCGCAATGAATTCATCGCCAGTAGGAGAAGGTAAAACTACTACTGCAATTGGTATTATTGATAGTTTAAATAAGTTAAACGTCCAAACGATTGGGTGTTTAAGAGAACCTTCTTTAGGACCTGTGTTTGGTAAAAAAGGAACTGGTAGTGGTAGTGGTAAATCAAAATTATTACCATTTGACAAAATTAATTTACATTTTAGTGGTGATATCAATGCAATTGAAAAAGCTAATAATTTAATTAGTGCAGTTATTGATAATGAGATTTATTATAATTCAAGTTTAAATATTGACCCAAATCAAATTTTATGGAAAAGATGTATTGATATTAATGATAGAAGTTTAAGAAATATTACCATTAATTTAGGTGATAATTCTTATAATACATCTTTTAATATCACCGCAGCTAGTGATATGATGAGTTTATTTTGTTTATCAAAAAATAAAATTGATTTTATTAATAAACTTGAATCAACCATTATTGCATATTCAAGAACAAATACACCTATATATTTAAAACAATTAGAAATCACTGAAGCCATTATTCAATTATTAAAAGATGCTTTTTACCCTAATTTAGTTAGAACTTGTGAAAACAACCCCGTTATTGTTCATGGTGGTCCTTTTGCTAATATTTCTAATGGATGTAGTAGTTTAATATCCATCCAAACTGGTTTAAAATTAGCTGATGTATGTGTTACTGAAGCTGGTTTTGGATCTGATTTAGGTTTTGAAAAATTTATGAATATAACATGTAAAGAACTAAATTGTTATCCAAATGTTGTTGTTATAGTTGTTTCATTAAAATCTGTCTTATTTAATGGCCAATCTAATGATTTAAATGGAATTAAATTGGGTATTAAAAATATCATTCATCATATTAATCATATTAAAAAATATAATATTAATAATATTTTAGTTACAGTTAATAAAAGATCTGATGATGATATTAATTTATTTAATCAATTTATTAATTTATTGTCTTCATTAAATATTGATTATTGCATCAATGAATGTTGACAATATGGAAGTTCTGGTGGAATTGAAATGGGAAACAAAATTATAAATTTATTAAATAAACCAATTAATAATATTAAATCATTGTATTCACCATTAGATTCATTAAAAAATAAAATTAATTTGATTATTAAAAATTCATATGGAGCAAAAAAAGTGATATACAGTCCAGTTGCGCTAAAAAAACTTGAACAATATAATCATTTTCATTATTATGTTTGTATAGCAAAAAACCCATTTTCATTAACTGATGATCCAAATAAAATTGGTGTTATATCTGATTTTGATATCCATATTAATGATATTGATATTAATCATGCTGCCAAATTGATTATTCCAATTACATCTGTTGTTTATAAAATGCCTGGATTACCTAAACAACCTAATGCAAAACATTTCATTATGAAATAAATTATATATTAAAATATATAATTATATTAATGGGGGTGTCACGGTTTCGACAGGATAAATGGACTAATAAATGCAGTGGGGTATGCCCCTTATAGCTCGAGGTCTAATAACTGCAGATCTTAATAAACAAGAATCAGTTGAATTAAACGCTTTTGAAGCTAATTTAATTAACAACCAACAATTAGTAAATTTAGCTTACTAATTGCTTGTACTTATAGCTAAATAGTTTTGTAAGTTTTATATAAAAATTTACCAAATTCTTGTCTAATGTTAATTTAGTTTCTATTTATAAATTAGACAGAATTAAAAGATTTAAAAATGAAACTAAACTGTAGATTTTGTTAGAAAGTATATTTTGGAAAGGAGTTCGACTCTCCTCACCTCCACCATTGTAAAATTTAGTAAAAAAATGAAAATATTAGTCTTTTTTGGCTAATATTTTTGTTTTAATATAATATTTATGATAATTAAATTACATTTAATTTATTTTTTTATATAATTTATATATTATATAGTAATAGTTAAAAAGAGGTTAGTATGAATAAAAAGGCATTTTCAAGTATATTTTTTACACTAGCAACTGCAGCTGCAGTAACTGTTCCTACTGTTGCTGTCCTTGCTTTAAAGAATAATAACAACAATAGCGAAGTATTAGACCCTAATACTGAAATTAACGATGCTCAATTAAATGGTTTTGCTACTCGTTTAAACACAATTAGTGAAGTTAATAAATTTGTTGATGATAGTACTCCTGGTGATTATACAAGTGCTGAAATTATTAATCAATTAAAATTAGCTAATGTTATTACTGATGCTTTTGCTCAAACAATTAATACAGTATCTGTTGCATATTCTAATGAAAGTTTCCAACAAAAAGATGGTAATGTTCTTTTGAATTTTACTTTTAATTTAAAAAATGGTGAAACAATTACAAAAGATAATATTGCTACTGGTTTATCAATAGTTTATGATTCAGCTCAATCTGCTTCAGTTATTAGTTCAATCTCTTCTGCTTTAACTACTAAATTTGTTAGCTCAACATCACCAACTGAATTTACTACATATTTTGAAAATGCTAATAATCGTATCAATTTATTTAGTGGTATTATTGATACAAGCAAAATTTATAGTGTTACTTTTAGTGAAGCACCTCACACAAGAATATCAACTTATGATGTTGCTCCAAATTATTACATTAACATTAATGTTAAATTAAAAGATAATAATGTAGTCAAAGAACTTGGTAATACATTCAATAATTCTTTTGATTTAACAAATGTGATGATTAGTAGTATGAGTAGTGGTATTGAATACAACACTACTACTTTAGCAAGCAAACTTTCAAGTTGAAATTCTTACACTTCTGCTAATACTATCTTAAATGATAGTGCTGCATTATTGAAATTTGTTTCTGACGCTGGTGGTTTAAATAATCCGCAAGTAAGTTTTACTAGTGTAACTCCATATGTTCAAGCTGGTTCAAATGGTTTTTTAAATGTTAATTTTGATGTTACATTATCTAATGGACAAAAAATCCCAACAGGTTTTATTGCTACACAAATTAAAGTAGTTTACTTTTCACAATTAGCATTAGAAAATTCATTAAGTACACTTGATGATCAATCTAAGATTACTGATGCTACTAATAGAAAAAATACAATAGTTAGTTCAAATTGTGGATTTACTACTGATAATTTAAATTCTGTTTCACAACAAGCAGGATCTTCAACTTCAGATTCTACATATACTGATGTATCTTATTCAAGCTATATCTTTACATTTTATTTAAATGATCAATATTGTTTTATTAATGGTGACTCATTAATTTCTAATACATTAACTTCAAAATCAGTTCAAACAAACATTGTTAATATTAATAACTTATCTTCTTACAATTCAAAAATTGAAAAAATTTTTACTTCAATTTCTGAATGATCATTGTTAGAATCAATTGCAAATAATCCTAAACAATATTTCATTGACAATAATATTTTAAATACTATTAATCCAAATTTAATTAATGATGTTGTGCTTAGTTTTTCTTCTACATCTACTAATAATTTACAAGTATCTGTAAATGTTTCATTTATTGGCGTTAGTGAAACTATCAGTATTTCTAATATTGCTACAAATGTTACATGTGTAACTAAAAGTAGTGTTAATCAACTAGTAGATAATATTAAACAATTAAATGATATTTCATTGTCTGAATTTTCAAATAAATTTATATCTACTGATGGTATTCAATCAATTAACGTTTTAGGTCCATCTATTTCTGGAAATGTTAATTTAGCTTTGAGTAATGCATCAACATTCACAATTCCTAAATCTGGTGAATTAAATACTAATATTGTTTGTGTTGGATTAAATTTAACATTAAATAGTAATTCTATTTATTTGGATGAATCTAATAACATTTCTCATGTTATTTCAATACCAAGTATTGAAACAAGCACAATTCAATATGTTACTAATGATGCGAGTTTAGCTACAGCAATTGGTAATATTAGTACTAAAGAACAATTACAAGCAGTTATTAGCAATCCAGTTGAATATGTTAAACAACATAGTTTAAATGGTTTTAGTAATGTTGATAATTTAATTAGTGCTGATAATGTACAATGTGTTGCTAATATTAATGACCAAGGTCAAGTTAGTGTTTCTATAACATATCATTTAAATGATAATGTTGAAGTAAAAAGTGCAACAAACACTACACAAATAAAAGCAGTTAGTGTTGATGAAGAAACACTTAGAAACAACATTATGAAAGTTAGTGATAAAAAATACAACCAAAGTGAAAATGTTAATTCAACTGAATTTGTTAATAGTTATATTGCTAATGCATTATATATGGGTATAAATAATGTAAATGTAAGCGATATTGCTAGTATATTTAATATTAACACTACTATTGCATCTACTATTGATGGAAGTAATTCATATAAAAATTTATACAATTACAATATTGACTTTACATTGAATAATGGTTATATATTTGTAGATCATAATGTTTATACTATTAATAAAGGTAGTACTATTATTACTAGTAAAAATATTAGTAATGTAAATACAAGTGTTTATACATATAACATAGGTAATGATACTAGTGGTATGACTAAAGAATTTAATACTGCTATAAGTAATATTAGTACTTATAATGATTTAAGAACTGCTATTGACAATAGTGTTTACTTTATTTCTAACATTAATACTATTAATCATTTTACTGATATGATTATTCCTAGCACTGTTCAAGTTACTCCATCAGTTAGTGGTAATAATAAAATTCATTTAAATATTTCTGTAGGTTTAACTAGTGGTCAAACTTTAACTGGTAGTGCTGACACTAATGTAACATCTGTTACATTTAATGAATCTAATTTAACTTCATATATAAGTGGTATTCAAAATACTGATTTATTTCAAGATGGTGCTACAATTGCAACTACTCTTACAACTGGAGATACTAATTGTGGTTTAACAGTTGGTCAAGTAAATCCTGATACAACTAGTATGTCTACTAAACTTGAATCTGTTGGTAGTTCAAATTATCTATTATCATTAAACATTGGTTTAAATGATAGTTATGTTTATGTATCAGATTCTTCATCTAGTTCTTTCTCCTTCACAAACTCAATCCAACTAAATAACCTATCAACCTCAATCAAACGCTTCCAAGTCTCAAACACACTTATCAATTACTTAATCAATAATGAAATTAACACTTATAGTGATCTTGAATCATTGTTAACTGACCCATCAAGTTGACTTCA
>CASEIK010000013.1 GCA_949288005.1 uncultured Mycoplasmataceae bacterium
CAAATTGATCTTTGATTGAGTCATTGAAAAATTTAATATAGTCATCATAAATTGTTAAAATTTTTTGAAATTGAGTATTTTTAGAGTAATTTTTGAACTTTTTTGTATGATTTAGGTTTAAAAAATAAAATTTATTCTTAAAATACATATTAGTCCTTTCAAAAGTGTGGTTTTTAAAGTGGACAAGCCCTGTCAATATTTGATGGGGTTTTTTGTTTACTTCATATTTGGATTTTAACAAATTTTAGATTGTATAAAAAGATTGTGATTTAAACATTAATTATTTATTCATTATTTTTCTAGTAAAAAAATTATTGATGCTATTTTCAAGAATTGAATAAACTTGTTCGAAATTCATTGTATATCATGGATCTGGTACATAATTATATCCATTAGTACAATAATTGGTTATTTTCTCAATTTTAGGATTGTTACCATATAAACCAATAACATCAGCTAAATTTGAGTCATCCATTACTAAAACATAATCAGCACTATTAAACAAATCATCATTAATTGGTTTAGAACTAAATTTCATTGGTTTTATATTATGTCTAATTAGAGTTTGTTCAGTTCCATAATGCATAAATTCACCTAAATGTTCATCATGTATTCCAGCACTAACTACCTCAATATTTTCGATTTTGTTTTTCATTAAGATATCTTTTAGAATAAATTCTGCCATTGGAGATCGACAAATATTTCCTAAACAAACAAATAATACCTTCATTGATTACCCTTTTTTTGTTCAATCTATATATTGCAATGTTTTAGGACAACCAGCAGTTAAAACAATCGGTTTAGATTTATTTATAACCAAGGTATCTTCTATTCTAACACCACCAACACCTTTTTTATAAATACCTGGTTCAATAGTAATTACATTGCCATTAACAAATTTATTATTATTTCTTAAATTAACATTTGGTAATTCATGAACTTCTAAACCAACACCATGACCTGTACCATGAGCAAATAAGCCTTTATATTTAGTTTCATCGATAATCCTTCTGCAACATGCATCTAACTCAACTCCAGTAATATTAGGTTTAGCATTTTTCACACCATTAGTTTGAGATTTATATACCAATTTATAGATTTCAACCATTTCAGGAGTATTACATTTCTTACCCAAGACAAATGTTCTAGTCATATCAGATGCATACCCATTATAGTAACAACCTAAATCAACAGTAATCATATCTCCATTTTTAAAGGCATAATTTGATGGTTTATGATGAGGATTAGCACCATTTTCACCAGCTGCAACTATAGGATCAAAAGAGTTTTTTTCTCCACCCAATAATAGAATTTTTATTGAAATTAATCTAGCAAGTTCAATTTCTGTCATTCCTGGCTTGACAATTTCTCAAATTCACCTCATTGTCTTAACAATAATGTTTGCTGATTTTTGCAAAAGTTTTATCTCATTACTTGATTTAATTTCTCTTAAGCTTCTTGACTCGAAATTCCTAATGTTACTCTCAGATCAAATTTTTTGCATTCATTTATAATCTGAAACAGTAACATATTCAGCTTCAATTAAAACTTTTTTGACCAATAACTCTTTTTTAGCTTTTTCTAATAAACTAATTAAATCACTACCCTTTTCTTGTGAAACACATCAAACCTTAACGTTTGATTTTGAGATTTCATTTTTTGCAGCTAAAAAATAACGAGAATCTGTGATAAATATAGCACGTGATTTATTGGCTAAGATAAAACCAAATGAACTGTTAAAATTAATTGCTCATCTTCGATTATATGAATTCGCTAGTAGTATTCCATCACATTTATAATCATTTAATATATCAACTATTATTCTATTCAAAACAACTCCTTTATATTGAATATCACTAATTATTTATACCACTTATATTTTAATATTACTAATAAAAAAACCACCTGTTTCCAGATGGGTTGTTATACTTTTAAAAGTTTACATTGATGAATCATGCCATTGACTCATAATAAAGAAACAATTAGTAATGAAGCAACATTAAATAGTATTTATTATGTTTATAAATGAGTATTATAGTCAATTATTTGCACATTATAATTACTATTGATTAATTAACAAACCATAATATATATTTAGTACCAAGCTCCATATTACTTGTATATATGTATAATTAAATTTAATTTTTCAAACTCAAATATTTAATTTAAATTTTTATTAAGATCCATTGTTATTTTATTGATACATTAAACTTCTAAAAGCTTGCAATCAATTAGTCCCTCAACAATTCAATGTATTTGTAAGTTGCCAAAATAACAAATACTAATTTAACCCTCAATACCCTCAATTGCAAAGACATTAAATAATCAAATCTTTATATACTCCAATAAAACAAAGTTGCCATATCAACTTGCTAAATTAGAATCAACAATAAGCCATAAAACTTACTGTCAAAATAATTCTAACATTAGGATAAATTCATGTCAAATCAAAATTTATTGTTTTTAACACCTACAAAATTGCTAAAAAATTTAATAATATTTTTTAATATACCAAGTTTTAATCAAAAAAATTTTTACATTTTAGTGTTTAGTGCTTGATTACAAAAATTATCATTGGTATTAAATAAAATGTGATGTTTATAATAAAAAAACCACACTTTTGTGTGGTCTTTAATTTAAATGATTGTTAATACAATCTAAATTATTCATATTGGTGCACATAAAGAGACTCGAACTCCCACTCCGAAGAACTAGATCCTAAGTCTAGCGCGTCTGCCAATTCCGCCATATGTGCAATGGTGCCGTCGATAGGAGTTGAACCTACAACCTACTGATTACAAGTCAGTTGCTCTGCCATTGAGCCACGACGGCGTGGTGGAGTGTGAGGGGATCGAACCCCCGACCCTATGCTTGTAAGGCATATGCTCTCCCAGCTGAGCTAACACTCCTTAGAAGACATGACAACTCCTATTATGTCATGTAAAAAAACAAAATGGTGACCTGTACGGGATTCAAACCCGTGAATGCACGCGTGAAAGGCGTGTGTGTTAAGTCACTTCACCAACAGGCCATGGCGGCCACAGTAGGGATTGAACCTACGACCAACCGGTTAACAGCCGGTTGCTCTACCGCTGAGCTATGTGGCCATTTGCATAAATATGCATATTAATTATATAAAAAAAATGAATATTTTACTTATTTTTTGAAAATTATGAATTGTTATTAATTGAGCAAGCATATAATATAAATATATATATTTATATATATTAAGAGGAATTTATGCAATGAACAAGTAAAGAAGTTAGAAACAAATGACTAGATTTTTTTAAAAAAAAAGACCATTTAGAAGTTGAATCCAAATCATTAATTCCTATAAATGATAATTCTCTATTATGAATTAATTCTGGGGTGGCAACATTAAAAAATTATTTTAGTGGAAAGGAAAATCCACCGCATCCGAATCTAACAAATTCACAAAAATGCATTAGAACAAATGACATTTTCAATGTAGGAAACACTAGTAGGCATCAAACATTCTTTGAAATGCTTGGTAATTTCTCAATCGGAGGATATTTCAAAGAAACTGCTATTGAATTAGCATTTAAACTTTTAACCAATGAATTTAAATTAGATGTTAATAAATTATATATTACTGTCTTTGAAGATGATTGCATATCCTATGATAAATGAATAAAACTAGGTATTGATGAAAAACATATTGTTCGTTGTGGTCGGGATAGAAATTTTTGAGACGTTGGTTCAGGACCATGTGGTCCATGTACTGAGATTTATTATGATCGTGGATTAAAATATGATCCAAATAATATTGGAGAAAAATTATTTTTTGAAGATATTGAAAATGATAGATATGTTGAAATTTGAAATATTGTTTTTAGTGAATTTAATAATGATGGTAAAAATAACTATTCTCCATTAGTGAGAAAAAATATTGATACAGGTGCCGGTCTTGAAAGATTATGTTGTATCTTACAAGATGTACCAACTAATTTTGATACTGATTTGTTTATTGAAACTATTAAAGAATTAGAACAATTTAGTGAGTTTAAATACAAAGTAGATGCTTATTTTACCAATAATGAAATTGATAAAAAAATTAACAAGGCTTATAAAGTTATTGCAGACCATGCAAGAACTTTGGTAATGGCAATTGCAGATGGAGCTATTCCTTCAAATAAAGAAAGAGGATATATTTTAAGAAGATTACTTAGGCGATTAATCATTAAGCAACACTACACATTAAACATTACTAAGAATATGTTTTCTAATATTGTTAATAGTGTTGTGAAAACTATGAGTTGTTATTATCCATATCTTGAAAATGAAAAGGAAAGAATTACTCATATCCTTGATAATGAATATACCATTTTTCAAAAAACATTAAATCAGGGTTTTAAATTATTTAATGAATGTATTAAATCAAATACATTAGATAAAAACACAACATTTAAATTAGTTGAAACTTATGGATTCCCAATTGAATTAATTCAGGAATTAGCTGATGAAAGATCAATAACAATTGACATAGATGGATTTAATGAATTATTTAAAAGACATCAAAACATTTCTAATGCAAGAAAAAATGTTATAAATCTTGAACAACAAAATGAGTCATTATTGAAATTAGATGTGGAGTCAAAATTTCATTATGACACTATGTCCATTAGTGATGCTAGAGTTGTAAAACTCTACAATGAAAATTTTGAAGATGTTGACAAATTAACTAATTCAGGTTGAGTTGTTTTTGATAACACATGTTTTTATGCAACTAGTGGTGGGCAGCTACATGATATTGGTACTATTAATAAATCTATCATTGTTGATGATGTAATTAAAGGTCCAAATCTACAACATATACATCATATTAGTAATGTTGATAATTTAAAATTAAATCAAATATGTGAATTAGAAATAGAAAATAAAAAACGAGAACTAGTAACTAAGAATCATTCAGTTGAACATTTGCTACACATTAGTTTAGTTAATGTTATTGATAAATCAATTAAACAAGAAGGTGCATTTAAATCTCCAGAAAAAGTTACTTTTGATTTTAATTATCACAAGAAAATTACTGATGAAGATATTAAAAAAATCGAGGATGAAGTCAATAAAATTATCAACAGTAAAATTGATTCACAAACTTTATTCCTAGAACTTGATGAAGCAAAACAAATGGGTGCTATGGCTTATTTTGAAGATGTGTATAAAAAAATAAAAGGAAAATTAAGGGTTATAAAATTTGGAGATGTTAGTATTGAACTATGTGGTGGTACACATGTTAAAAATACTGGTGATATTGAAGCATTTAAAATTATTGATTGTTATCAAAAGGGTGCAGGTTCATGAAGAATTGAAGCTATAACTAGTCATGAAACAATTAATAATTACAATGATTCATTAAATGAAGAATTAACCAATAAAGTTAATGAAATAACTAATTTTATTGATAGTAATAAAATTTCAGGTTATTGATATGATGATATCATTAAAAAAATTCAGCATTTTTTAAGTAATAATGATGTTGACTATAAACTTAAAATGTATAAAGAAATTGATTATAAATTTAAAGAAATAAAGAATGAGTACAACAAGCAACAGAAAGATAAGCAAATTTCCGAAATAAAGAGCACCATTAAAAATACTAAAGATGAAGGTGGATTCATTTTTATAGGTTTTAATAGTTATGACAATAAAAATATTACTTCTGCACTATCAGATACAATAAATGAAATTATAGATAAAATTATCATTTTAGTTAATTATATTGATGGCAAAACTCAATACTTTATTTGTGTGAATGAAGACTTTGCCAAAACTAATAACATTAATTTGAATCAATATATTAATACAATTAATACTGCATTTTCAGGACGTGGTGGAGGAAAAAAATGTTTTGTTCAGGGTGGATGTAACGACATCATTGATTTAAGCAATATAAAAAAGGTTGTCTTGAATGCATAAATATGAAAATTGAGCTTACAACAATAAATTTAAGGTTGTTGCAGGTGTTGATGAAGTTGATAGAGGTTCAATTGCTGGACCATTAGTTGTCGCGATGATTATCCTACCTAAAAATTATAAAAACAAACAAGTCAATGATTCAAAAAAACTTAATCCAAAAATAAGAGAGATTTTATACAAACAGTTATTAAATGATGCAATTGATTATCAAATTGAAATAATAAAGCCAGATGTTGTAGATAAATTAAATCCAAAACAGGCATCGATTCTGGGAATGGAAATGTGCTATCAAAATATAAAAACTAAACCTGATATAGTCTTAATAGATTATGAAAAAATAAGAATAGATGCAAAAACTATTTCAATTGTTGATGGTGATCAAAAATCAATTTCTATTGCTGCAGCTAGTATCATTGCAAAAGTATATAGAGATAATCTAATGAAAAATCTTTCATTAAAATATCCAAATTACAATTTAGAATGTAATAAAGGATATTTAACAAAAGATCATATTTTAGCTATAGAAAAGTTTGGACCAATCAAAAAATTACATCGATATAGTTACAAGCCAATTAAAGGTAATTATAAATAATTGTTATTATTATATTTTTTTGCCAAACCTCAAATTAATAATACAAAACTAATGAACAACAATGGACCAATAATGAATCAATATCAATATGAATACAATTGGTTGTAAACAACATCTGAATAATAATCATAGAAATCTTCTTCAATAATCGAACTATTTTCTTTATCAACAATAGAGTAACGATTTACTAAATACCTTGTGGCATTTTTGGTAATTCTAATCTTGAATTCTGCCTCAAATAAAATAGTATTGAATTCATCGCCACTAAAACATTTATTAAGTTGCATATAAACATCAGTAGTATTTTCATCTATTTCTACAGCTTTAGCAAAAGTAAAAGTTGCACCATCAACCATATTATTTACTGTAACCAAATTTGTTACAAAATTAGGATTATTTTTTAGTTCGGCAATTAATTCATAATAAGTCAAATCAGGTAATACATTATTTCATGTAACTGTTGTTTTATCAGGACATTGTTTAAATCCAATAATAGTTGTATCAAAACTTAATTCCTTATCAATTATTCCTCCTAAGTTTGATATATACTTATTAATCTTGAACGATAAATAAATTTTGCCAGTTTTATTATCAAATCTTGAAGATAAAATAGAAATTTTTGCATCATCTGGTAATGAAGTTATAGCATTAGTATCTACTAAAATATTTGATAATGCTTCATTGTTAGTTGAAATCGATTGAGCATATTGGTTTGCAAATTTTTCAGGAGCATTAACAATTGATTGAACATTTGTAATAGATTCAGAATTAACACCTCTTAAATTTGTATATTCAAAGGTCGCGTTAAGTGTTGTACCTTCACTACTACCAGATTGGTTTAAACCTGATAAGTTAAAGTTAATAATTGAGAAAGAAATAGTTGCTGTACCCAATTCATCATTAAAATTTATTACATTTGCAGCAATAACCTGTGTATCACTTCGCTTGTTTTCAATATTTATAAAGTCATATGCTCTTACATTTAAATTTTGATGTAAATATTCATTTATCTTTGATGGATTAATATTTCTTTTATAATCTTGTCTTTTTGTAATTATAGTACCAACAGATGCCTTCATATTAAAAATAGTTAATTTAGCATTAATAAAATCTATAGAATAATGAGCTAACTTTGGAATAGAGAATATCATATATATTTCTCCGATACCATTATCATATTGTATGTCTTTTGATATCATAATATCATCTGCTGAAATTGTTAAATTATTCTTCTTTAGTTCAGCTACTATTGCATTCTTTATTTTTGTTATACTAGGACCATTTGGGTTACTTAGCAATTCTTCTCTTAATTCAGACGGAGATATAGGTTGGTTATTTGCAAACACATTAGTATAATCTAATCTTATATCAGAAATATTGCTTATTGCAATCGTTGGAATTTCAACATAAATAGTTTGATTTTCTTGGAAAACCACAGAATCATTATCATTAACAACATATGCTCCTTGAATATTAAAACCAATATAAGCCTTATTGTTTTTAAAATCAAATTTTATGTCATTTGTAATTGGAAAGAATTGGGGCAATACATCATATAAACTACTAGATGTTGGATGGTTATTTAGAGCAAAATATGAATCTAATAAATTCTTGTCTTTTATAATTTCATTTAATTTCGCATTGATATCTAAGAAACTTACCTTAGAAAAGAACTGTTCTCCACTGCTAGTCAAACTGATGCTTGTTGCATTCTTTTGAGGCGTGAAGCCTTTAATAATAAAGTCAAAACTACTATTAGTTTTTTCAACAAAATTAGAATCAATTATATAATCTAAATTAACATTAGCTATAAGTGTTCCTTCATTATAATTTTTATACATTGAATCTACTGATAATTTAGCATCCTTAACATTTTTATTTGAAAATAACTTTCAATAATTATTATTTATAGCACTTGCAACATTTTCCTTAGTGATACTATATAAACTTGTATTATTAGATATACCGATATCACTAATTTTTATTGTTTTCATAATTTGAGAAATCGAAACATCAGTTAGATTATTATTGTTTGTAGATACTTTATATTTTTGATAGCAATTATTATTTAATGAATACACCCAATTATTTGAAAAATCTTTTTTATCAAGTTTAGATTGATCTGGATTCAAAATTGTAATAAAAGTATTATCTAACTCAAAGGCTCCTTTTGATAAATAGTCAATAATATTAATATTCATGAAATAAACATTGTCCTTTTCAATAACTGTAGATAATCATTCTGTTCCATTTGAGGTTAAGCTTGAATTAATAATGGAAAATGTTTGGTTGCTAAAACAATTAAAATCTTTTATTGATGATTGAGAAAGAACTTTAAAATTAACAATTGAACTATTATTACTTTTCTCTTTTATTGTAATTAATCTTTGCTTAGCTGATGAATAATTAATATTATCAATAGGAACAGTTGCAATTAGAAAAGAGATTACTCCATAAGAGTTAGTATTAACTGTAACAAATTCAGGCATTTGAAAATAAAAAGAGTCACATAAGATATTTCCATTTGAAAATAGGTTTAAATTATTAGTAATATCAATTTCAACAACTTTAATTAAATTATATGATTGTGCATCAATAATTAATCTAGTATAGAATGTTCTGTTATTGTAAGCTTTAATAAATGAAGCATTAAGTACAGGTTTTCCATCATAAAAATCATACTTTCCACTTGCAGAGTATAATGCATTATATTGTAATGATTGAGATAACGAACTATTTTGGTTAATTGAAACTAATCGTGCAGATGTAGAAGTAAATTCAACAATTCTTAATGCATCTAAAATATTGTTAACATTATTAATTGGTGATTGATTATAAATAAACATTCTACTAACACCATTAATTGAACTATTAAAATCAATCATACGATTAAATGCTAAATTATTATCTACATATAAATCAGCATATATATCTTCTTTAACTTTAAAAGAATTATTATAATCATCAACTGCACCATTAGAAACAACATAATTAGATAGAGAATTTTTATCAATCCTTGTGCCATTGCTCTTATAGTAATTAATTCCACCAATTTGTTTTATTATTAAATCAAGACTATCATAATATAATATTGAATCTTTTCTTAGAACTAATTTCTTAGAAACTAATGAATCAAATCTATATTCTTTAATTAAGCTATTACCATTATAGGTGGAAATAATAATTTTATTTGGAGAATTAAAATCATATTCTAAGGCCACTCTAGAATCATTAATACCAAGATATTGTTGAGAAAGTGTTAATTTATTGTTACTTATAGTTTGATTATTTGGATTAAAATTATCACCATTAGTGTTAATTACTTGATTATTATTGTTGTTTCTACCAATATATCCTTTATTATCTGCATAAATTGTTGTTGAATTAAAATTATTTAATGGCGCTGATTTTGATTTAAAACCACACAACATTATTACACCTTCATAATTAACATCAATTAAACCACTATTATTTATTGAAGTATCATATATTTTTGATAATCTAAATTTTACATATTTAATACCTTTATCATCATCATTAGTTTCATCCACAATTGAAAAATATTCAGGCTTATATGATAAAAGATTTCCTAAATTTGCAAAAATTTCTTTTGATTTATCACTAAAATTACTTTTAATAGTGTTATCAACACCTTTTGCTTGGTAATCTATAATTAAATTCTTTATTGTATCTCCACTAATAGAACTTGCCACATTAGATGCATATTTATCCTCAACATTTACAATTGAATTATTTAAAGTAGTTCTACCATTGATTTTATAAAAATTTCCTATTGTATATTCTTTTTTAAAATTATTACTATTTTCAACAAGTACACCATTAGAATCAATATATTTTTTTAACGTAACACTAATTACAGCATTTCCAGATAATAAATCATTTGATACACTATTGACAACAATATCATTATTAGATAAATCCAAATAACAATAACTATCTACATAATTACCAATATTTGTCATAAATTTAGATTTTATTGCATTCAAAATTTCTGAAAAATTAATCTCTGTAATATTTGAAGCTAAATTATTAAAATCATTACCTAATGAAATAGTAGATACATCAGTGAAAGAAGTTCTTGCACTTTTAAATCCTCTAATTGTAAAATTTATATCGATTGTTCTAGGAGTATCTGCAAAAGTCAATAAATTTCGACTTGATGCATTACCACCTCATACATACGAATCACCTCATGGAACACGAGGTTGACCTCAAGATGAATTGAAATATAACATTTTCATCTTAATTTCTAATTCACCTTTTTTGTCATTACTTGAAACTTTATAAACTGGATTATATCTAAATCATGATGAAGGTGTAGTTCAATAATATTCTTTATATGAATTATCTATATTTAATGACAATTTAGCATTTGAACCACTATATGTTCCATTTAATATTCCATCAATAAATTGACTTGGATAAATAGTTGGTTTTATATTTCTATCAAAATTAGACTCTAAACTAATAGTAAATGGTTTTCTTGTAACTGAATCATTATCATTAAATAGAAATCTATCAGATATTAAATATCATTTATCATCAATATCACTATAGAACATTGGTAAATTGGTTCTTAATACTGTTTCACCATGTCTTTGTCAACCAGTATGATTATCAACATGATAGGCACTAAAATAAATCATTTCATCTAATTTTTGTTTTACCGATTCACTATCTGGAACATTAGAGAAACCACTTAATAATAAATCTTGTGCTGATGGACCACCACTTACATACATTCTCAACATATCATATTGATTAGCTTTTGCATTGTTTGCACCAGTCACTCCGACTGTACCATCACGTTTACCTTGTCTAAAAACATATATATCACCATTTGAACCATTTTCAACTGATAATTGTAATGATGATGGCATCATTCCATGGTAATATTTAAATCAATCATTTACTTCATTATTCTTTCTTGCAAAATCAAATCCAACATTCCTTTTGATTCTTACAATAACCATAGGATTTCTATTATTTGCATCGATTGAAACTGGATAAAATGATGAATTGACTATATAATTTCTTCCATTCAATTCAATACCAGTAAAATAATCAACATCATATGTTCTTGAAAAATTCATTCTAGATGTACGCATATATGTTGAACCAGAATTACTAATTCCTACCGAAGATAAACCAAAGTAATTATGTATATCTGTTACATCTGGTGAGTAGTCTCTTTCTCCATAAAAAGCTTCTTTAGGAGCATATTCTCAACTACCAAAACAAATTGGATAATAACTTTGTCCAATATCATCAATAATATAATCAGCTATAAAATTATAAACTCATGCATTAGCTCCACTATTGTTTTTATATTTTTTTCACTTTGTTTTTGGACCATCAGTATTATAATTTTCACCAATTAATCTCACAGAACCATCATTCAAAAATCTAAAACCAATTTTAAAATTTTGCAATGGAGCAAAATTCTTATAATCATTACTATTATAAAGTTCTCGATCTTGATAACCTGAAGTCGGTGTCACTTCACCTTTTTTATAATGGGATATATCACAATAATTTGCAAAATCTCAATAATAATTTAAGTTATATGATGAGGATATTGAACTTACAGCTAATGGCCTATATCTAGGTGTAGGATAATTCATAAAACTACCTTCATAATTATTTAATGGATTAATAATAATTGATTTGTCTCCACACGATCTATCTGATAAAACCGATTGATAACTAATATTTGAGGGACTCTCATTTGATTTATTAGATATTGAAAAAGTAAAGAAACCAAAAACAAAAGATGACATGCATAATACTGGAACAATAGTAAATAGGGCTAATTTATATATTTTTTTTAAATGTTTTTTTGCTTTTTTCATATTTTATGTATTATACTATTTAAATTTTCATAACAAATTCTATCATTTTTTTTAACTTTGATTTATGTGTTTTTTTTAAAGTTATATATAACTTTATATCTATATATTAAAGGGTAAAAAAGTAAATTCATTTTATAATTATATATGGTATTTTATGACAAGTAAGGAAATTGATAACAAAATAAATTCGGTCTTTAATAAATACCAACTTTGCAAAATTAGATTAAATCATTTAGAAGTTCTAGATAGCAAGTTAAATCAACAAAAAATCCAAGAGATGAAAAATTTTATTAGTTATATTGAAGATTTAGTTAATTTTGTTGGTAAAAAAGATAAAATAATTAATGAAATATACATCGAAAATAAGAAATTGCATGATCTTTCAGTAAGTAAAAGTGGTTTTTATGCAAAAAGAAGAAAATATAATGATGTATTGTACAAATATTTATTTGAAGAGTTCTAATGGAAGTAATTGCAATTGTTGGAAAACCAAATGTTGGTAAGTCAACATTATTTAACCGAATAATCCAAAAAAACAAATCAATTGTTGATGACAAGGCCGGTATTACCAGAGATCGAATTTATGGTATAGGTGAATGATTAACAAAAAAATTTCATATTATTGATACAGGTGGCTTTTCTACCAAACAAGCATCATTTCAAGAAAATATTAATAATCAAGTAGAAATTGCCATTGATGAGGCAAATACAATTATCTTTGTCACCAGTTTAAAAAATGGTATAGATAATGATGATATTTACATTGCAAAACTTTTAAAAAAGAAGGCAAAAAATAAAGATATTATCTTAGTTTGTAATAAAGCAGAATCAAATGCTAATCAAGATTTGTCTCAGTTTTATAATCTTGGTTTTGGTAAGCCAATTCTTGTGTCGTCAGCTCATGGGATTGGTGTTGGAGATTTACTTGACATTGCAACCAAAAAAATAATTAATACACATTATAATGATAATAATAAACTTACTTTTTGCATTATAGGTAGACCAAATGTAGGTAAATCATCATTAACAAATGCTATACTAAGAGAAAAAAGAGTAATTGTTAGTGATATCCCAGGGACTACTAGAGATAGCATTGATGTTGATTTTAAATATAACAATAAACAATATACAATCATAGATACAGCAGGAATCAGAAGGAAGGGTAAAATCCAAGGAATTGAGAAATATTCTGTGTTAAGATCTGAAAAATCTATTGAAAGATCTAAAATCATTATTTTATTACTTGATGGATCTACAGATTTTACAGAACAAGATGAAGTAATTGGAGGTCTTGCATCAAGCGCTAATATTCCTACAATTATTGCAATTAATAAGATAGATTTAATTCAAAAATCTGATAAAGAATTTAATACAATTAAAAGAAAAATTAGAGATAAATTTAAACACCTATCATGAGCACCTATTATTTTTATCAGTGCACTTGATAATAAAAAAATTAATACAATTTTTGAAACTATTGATAAATTAGAAGAAGAATCAAATATAAAAGTATCTACTTCCTTGCTTAATGACACAATTGCAAAAGCACAAATGCTACAACAACCCCCATTATTCAAAGGTAAAAGAATTAACATAAATTATGCAACTCAAGTCAATTCTCAAATACCAACTTTTGTGATATTTTGTACCAATGTTGAATCATTGCATTTTTCTTATGCTAGATATATTGAAAATAAAATACGAGAAGCTTTTGGTATAAATAATGTACCTATTACTTTATTTTGAAAAGATAAGAATGCTAGAAAAAGGAGTCAAGATGAATAACAAAGTTTTAATTATTGGTACAGGAGCTTGAGGGACTGCAATTGCTTCTATTTTACTAGATAATGGTATTTATGTAAAAATGTATGGAATTTCGCAACAAGAAATCAATGACTTAAAAAATGGTTATAATAAAAAAATTTTTGGAAATATTAAATTGACTATTCCTCCACATGAGGTATCAACTAATGTATCATCATTAATGAATGATGTTAAATACATAATTTTTTGTGTTCCAACAAAAAACTATGATGATGTTATTAAAAAGATTTCAAAATATATCAAAACAGATATGATTCTAATCAATACATCTAAAGGTTTGGATGGAAAAATTAGTTATCACCAAAAACTAACTAGTTCATTTAAAAAAAATAAAGTTTGTTCGATAATCGGTCCTTCTTTTGCTAAAGAAGTATTATTAAAAAAACACACAATGATTAATGTTGTAGGACAAGATAAAAATACTTGTTCAAAATTAATTAAACTTTTTAACAATAATTACTTTAAACTAAGTTATTGTAAAGATTATATTGGTTCATCAGTTTTATCGGCATTAAAAAATATTTTAGCAATAATTATGGGGATTTTAGATGAATCAAAATTATCGATTAATACAAAATCTGCAATACTAACATATGCAATTAATGAATTTGGTGAAATTGTAAAATTCTTTGGAGGTAACAGAGATTCTATCAACGAATTGTCAGGAATAGGAGATATATTTCTAACATGCACAAACACACTTTCAAGAAATTATTCTTTTGGAATTGATTTGGTTAAAAACAATTTTAAATATAGCCCAAATAAGAGTACAATTGAAGGGTATCAAACATTGATTAATATGCACAAATTATTTAATACAAACAAAAAACAAAATATATTTAATTTTATTAATCAATCATATAAATTAATCACAAATAAAATTGATATAAGAAAGTTTGTCGATGAAATTTGAAAATCATTATAATTCTATTATAATGTCTATATAAAACTAATAAAATGACTAGTAAATGAAAGAAAGTAATAGAAATTATTGAAAATAAAGAAAATAAGATAGTTATACAAAATTGACTATTACAAAACAATAATATTTTTAATGACCTTGAACTGTTATCTTTAGATATTAAAATCCAAAAAGTAATCTTAAAAATATAGAAGATATAACTAGAACTAGAAAAAATTATTTCAAATCCTATCCTAATATTTTTAATTGTTTAATAAAACAAGAAGACAACACAATTGTTCGCGAATCAATAAGAATAATGACCAATATTGCAATAGAATTTTTTGATAAAATTGTTATCAATCTTAATTATTTTATTTTTGAATTGTTTTCATCTAAATCAACTGTAATTAGATGAGCTTGTGCCAAATTACTAGTTAGATTAAATGAGATTGACAATAAAATATTTACTAATAAGCATCTTAATGAGTTGAAAACAATAGCAACACAAGAAGTGGATAAAGCTATTAAGAAAATGCTAATGAGTATAATTAATTACTAAATGGTTTTTATATATTGTATTATTTAAGATTAGAAGTATAAACATATATAAATGCATCTGAATTATCTTTGTAGTAATTTTTTCTTATTGTTATTTTTATGAAGTTAAGCTTTTCATAAAGTTTAATTGCTGCATTATTTTGCGATGATACTTCTAGAAAGAATTGATTATATTTTAGATTATTCAATAAAAAAGATATGGTATCATATGCTAATGATCTTCTGCGATATTCTTTGATAATTCCAATTTTAATTAACTCTATATCATTTCCAACTAACAAAACTATAACAAAACCAACATCAATTCCATCAACCTGAATTAAATGAAATTCATGATTATTTTTCATAGTTTCATATTGATCTAAACTATAACAATTATCATTAAAGCATTCATTATCTAATTCTTGAATTTTCTTGATATTATTTGTTTTTATTACTAACATGGCGGTTTAAAATAAGGTAACTTATAATCCTCATTTACTTCTTTAAATCGATTTAAGACATTTAAAACATTTGAAAAATTATCATTATCATAAATTAATTCATATTCGTTATTAGGAATAGATTTAATTTGTTCAAGCATTTCAACTGTAACTAATTTAGGTTCACTAATCAATTTACCATCATTAACAAAACCAATAAAATATTTGTTTGCATCAGATTCTAATATTACCAAACATTTATTGTTGGTTGCCAAATAAGCAAATTTATCAATAGTTAGAATTTCAAGATTATAAGAAATGGATTTAAGTGTTTTTGCAAATATACTAACAATTCTACATGATGAAAATTTACCAGGACCATAAACTCAATAAATTTTTGATATTACAGTATAGTTTATTTTATATTTTTCAAACAAATCATGAATGATTTTAGATAAATTAGTAGAAAGATTTTTTTCATTTTTAAATCTAACAACATCAATAATTGAGTTATTTGATAATAAATATATATAACATTGATCAGCAATTGCATCGATAACTAATTGATAAAACATAATTATTTATTTTCTATAGTTTTTATTATATATTTAAATTCTTCATCTAAATCTATTTTTTGTTCTATTAAACAATTGGTTTTTGGGTGAATAAAACTAATATAATAAGCTATTAAACATTGACCATAATTGGTTGTTTGTTTTTCAATACCATACAATGGGTCATTAACAATTGGGTGATTAATATGTTTTAAATGAACTCTAATTTGATGAGTCCTTCCTGTTTTTAAATTTACATCAACTAAAGCATGATGTTGATAATTTTTAATCACATTAACTTCAGAAATAGAGTTTTTTGCATTTTTACTATTTCTTGAAGTAGACATTTTTAAATGATTATCTTTGCTTCTACCAATTGGAATATCAATAATAAAATGATCAATATTAAAACGATTATGAACTAATGCATAATATTTCTTAGTTATCATTCTATTCTCGAACATTTTTAATAACTGTTGATACACTTTCTCATCCTTGGCAATTAACACCAAACCTGATGTGTCCTTATCAATCCTATGAACCAAAAAGAAATTTGTATTCAAATAATTTGTTAATGCATTTAATAAAGTATTTTCTTCTTGATATTTAGTAGGATGAGTTAACATACCTGAAGGTTTATATACAATTAATAAATAATCATCTTCATATACAATTTTTAATTTAAAATCAAATGGTTTAAATGAATTATTTTTATTATCTTCTACAGCAACAAGCGGTTCATCATTAATTGAAACAACATCATTAGTAAATAATTTAATTCCATTCTTAGTAGCAACATTATTGTTAACAGTAATTAAACCATTATTAATTTTGTCTTGAATTTTAGATCGTGAAATATTAAGTTCGTCACTTAAAAAAACATCTAATCTAACATCGTCTTTCTTCACTACTATTTTTTTCATTTTGTTTTTCTTTATTATATTCAAGAATTATATAATAAATTAATGCACAAACTAAAAGCACAAAACCAATAATAATGATGATGTCTGCAATGTTGTTAGTGAAATTAAAACTAGAGAAATAAAAATAATCAACCACTGAATCATATACAAAATTCAATCCATCACTAGAAACATAGTAATCTATTAAACTTTTATCGATAATATTACATAATGAAGAAAAACTTATAATACACATTGGAATGAACAAATATCATTTATTGCATACTATAAATCCAATGAAAAAAAATATTGTTGGTAATGATTTCAAAAAATAAACTAATCCTGTTGATAAATTAGAACCAAGACCAAATGCTCAACCAGTATTAAAGACAATATGTAAAGTAGTATAATTTGTTAAGGCTCAATTTCTTAAAACAAAAAATAATGTAAAAATAATGGTTAAACTCATACATAAAGTTATTAATTTTAATCCAACAACCTTTATAGAAAAAAAGTTTAGTAAATATTGCTTTACTAAACTATTCTTAATATTTTTTAACTTGTTTTCAAGAAATATTTTATTTATAAATGAATTCATATTATTAATATAAATCATTTAATCTAAAATATTTAAAAATATTTTATCTTTATTGTATAAACCTTGTGGTATTTATGTATTCATCAAAATTACTATATTGTAATGGCTCATTAGCTTTCTTTCTTGCGCTAGCACTTGCAATATTTAATGCTCCAGAAATAACATTTGATACTAGAGATACACCAGCAAAAATACAAGAACTAACAACAAGTGCAGTTGATGCTGCAAATCCACCGCTAATTTGTTTAGTTACATTTTCATCTAATAATTTCATTATCAATAATTAATACCAGATTTATTGTAACTATTACCAACTCGCAGCAATGGTGATGATACATCAAACAAATTCTCACTATACTTTGGTGAATCATTATTTACTAGCATTACATTTGATATTGAATTAAAAACTCTTGATAATACATTATCTAACATACTTATACCAAGTGCTGATGTGAATAACATCGATTTGTTCATTTTGAATCCACCATAGATATTCTTTGTTTCTATTATCTTATTCATATAACCTCCTTTCTAGATTATTCCTAACTATATTAGGAATAAAAAAACACTTTTTATTTTTTTTAAATCCTAAAAATTAATGGAGGATTTATGTTAAATAGAATTTTGAACTATACATTAATACCATGTGTACTATTTAATACAAATATCAACATAAACAACAAAAAAAGTGAAATTGAACTAAATTCATTAATTGTAAATGATATTAAAAATATAAATTCGTTAATAGATAATGATTATTATACAAGAATACATTTTATTCAAAAAACACTAAAACAAATTAAGGTATTAGGTTGAGTAACTAATTGAAAAAAATGAGAAAATGTTTCAACAAAAGATTTCAATAATACCATTAATCTAGATTTAGATAACAAACTAGTGACTTTTAATTTGTTCCCTGAAGAGTTTGAATATACATATTTTGATCCTGACCCTTTTTGATGTGATCCACATGGAGCAAAATGAAACAATAAAACTCATAATATAAAAATCAATTATAAGAAATCACATAAAGAAAAGCTGCAAACTAAAAATACATGATATGGAACAGAATATAATGCTTCATTAAATATTAGAACTAGTGATGAGATAGATGATAATATTAATCTTGCATATCCACCGCATAACTACTTTACTCATTCAATATTAATGTATATTAATGGTACATACCGTATAGAAGGCATCAGTAAAAATTTAGTTATTAAAAAAATTAATAATGATAATATCATTAAATCTTTTATACAAATAAATAAACCATATATAAGTAATAATAATTTAGTTTGAAATGAAAAATCTATTGCTAAATGTAATGATATTTTTAGCTTCAATGATAATATGAAAATAATTAAAACTCTATCATATGCTAATGAAATAATTGATTGATTAGAACAATTCATAGCTAATAATACAATCAATGGATTATGAAACAATAAAACATTTAACTTATTTGAAATCGAAGAATATATTGACCAAATTAATAATCTTAAATTTAGAGATTATCAGGATTTATTCAACCTTAAAAATTCAATAATGAATAATAGAAAATATAAATTAATAGGTAACTATAATACTAACTTATTAAATCTAAATATTAACCTAATAAAAAACAACCTAATTAATGATCAACAACAAATCAATTTAAATAATGTAAATGATTTTTATCAAACACTAATTTTATATTTTAAAAACATTGATATCATAGCTAACTTATCTATAAATGGTCAATATTTCAATATACCTATTTGGACAAACAATCATTTTTACAATTTCTTAAATGATGTCAAAATCACTAATACAAACTTACTAAACATATCTTTTGAAAGTATCACTATCAAAGATATTTCACCTGAAAATAGCATAATAACATCTAATGATATTGTGATTGATGATAAACAACTATTATCAAATTTTAATTTTTCAATAATGTATAGATACAATGCTTTAAACATTGACACTAATATTATTGACAAAAATTTTAAAAATAGTATTTTGTTAAATATTAATAAATATGTGAGCGAATTAGTAGGAACTGGTAAAAATATTAATGGATATGAACATAATTACATTTTAAATAAACAAGAACTTTTGAAATATACAAATAATTTATTCAACAATGTAAATGTTTTTGATGAAATAATAGATATAACATTATCTAATAAAGAAAAAATAGAAAACATGTTTGGTGATAGTTTTATATTTGCTTGCAAGAAATTAAATGCTAATGACATATTTGAATTTAAACCTGATAATTATAAAGGTGAATTCTATGCAATAATGAAGATTAGTAATTGAATGTTTAATGATGGTACAAATGGTGATTATACTGCTTCATTCAAAAATAAATTTTATGATATCATGAGAAAAAATAATTGTATAGTCGAATTACCTAGAGATAAAATTATTGATGCAAATGGTTACTTTTTATGCCAATTTAGAACTAATAAAATAATCTTTAATCAAAAAGAAAATAGATACACATTAGACACAATAGACCACAATTACATCAATCAACAATTAAATAAATGATTTATAAATATTGCCAATAGTGATAATTGAAAAATTCAATATTGTAATGAAACAAATATTGGTTTCTTTATAACTAGGAAAATTCAGTATATTAAGATTTGGAATATAAAACATAATGAGATTAAAAATATAAAAATAAAAGTTAAAATTGATTTATCAAATAATGCATCTCCTTTTAAGAATCAAAAAAATCAATTTATTCTAGATATAAAGAATTCGCCACTTTTTCAACTTGGCAATATTGATTTAGAGAATATTCAAATCAATACTAAAGATGGATATGCATATCTTAGTGATAAGAATCAAGGCTATTTAACATGTGAATTCAATTTATTTGATTTATATAATAATTTTTATAATAAACATATAGAAAATATATATTCAAATATAAAAACATTTCTTACTGAATGAGAACATCAATATAATGATGTTATTAGTAATAATTATCAATGTAGAGAAGAACTTAATATTGTTCCAACATTATTGGTTCTTGGATCATTTGTAATATTAACCATTATTGTCTATGCTCTAATTAATAAAAATGTAAAGAAAATCAAATAAATGCATGTATACAAAGCAACTTTAAACAAAATATATGATATTATATAAATAATATCATTCTTGATATGTAGAATTTGGTATTTAAATAGAGTATGAAAAATTTTATATCTATAAAGGGTGCAAAAGAAAATAATTTAAAAAACATTTCACTTGATATACCTAAAAATAAATTGGTTGTTATTACAGGTTTATCTGGTTCTGGTAAATCTTCTTTAGCTTTTGATACTATATATGCTGAAGGACAAAGAAGATATCTAGAATCATTATCATCGTATGCTAGACAGTTTTTAGGTGGAAATAATAAACCTAATGTTGATTCAATTGATGGTTTATCACCAACAATTGCTATAGATCAAAAAACTGTTAATCATAATCCAAGATCTACAGTTGGTACTGTAACTGAAATATATGATTATCTAAGAATAATGTTTGCAAGAATTGGAACACCTTATTGTCCAAGAGGACATGGAATTATTAAAACTCAAACTATAAAACAAATAGTTGACTTTATTATGATGCAAGAGGTTAAATCGAAATTAATTATCTTATCCCCTATATGTAGAGATAGGAAGGGGAGTTTTGCTAAAGAAATAGATGAGTTAAGAAAAGGTGGATTCTTAAGAATTAGAATTGATGGCCAAATATATGATCTTGATGATAATATTGAGATAAATAAAAATGAAAAACATAATATTGATTTAGTCGTTGATAGAATCATATTGAATAACGATAATGAAACAAAACAAAAAATTACTCAATCAATTGAAATTGCATTAAAAGAAGGTAATGATTCATTAGTTGTTAACATCAATGATAATGATTACTTATTTAATAGGAATTATTCTTGTGGTACTTGTGGTTTCTCAATACCTGAACTTGAACCTCGTTTATTCTCTTTTAATTCTCCTATTGGAGCATGTGAATTTTGTAAGGGATTAGGTTTCACATTTGAACCTGCAAAACAAAAAATTATTCCTGATGATAATTTGTCTATTGATGAAGGTGGAATTGATTATTTTAAAAATATAGTAAACACTGATAATTTAGAATGACAGCGTTTTAAGATTCTATTGAATCATTATGGCATTAAAACTAATGTTCCTATAAATAAATTAAATGATAATGAAATTAATATCATTTTAAATGGTAGTCATGAACCAATAGAAATTAAATTAAAATCTTCTTCAGGTAATTCATTTAATAAAATAGATTACATTGAAGGAATTGCGCAATCAATCAAGAGAAAACATTATGAAACTAATAGTGAATTAGCAAGAGAATTTTACAATAAATATATGATGGAATGTCAATGTAAACATTGTGGTGGAAAAAAACTTAATGAATCTGCCTTATCTGTAAAAATAAATGACAAAAATATTATTGATGTTACAAATATGTCAATCTCAAAAATTATAGATTATATGTTGTCATTAGATTTAACAACAGAACAAAAAACAATTGCTAATCTTGTTGTCAAAGAAATTATTAATAGATTAACATTTCTTCAAGATGTTGGATTAGATTATCTTACTTTATCTAGAAAAGCTTCAACATTATCAGGTGGCGAGGCTCAAAGAACTAGATTAGCAACTCAAATAGGTTCATATCTAACTGGCGTACTTTATGTACTTGATGAACCTTCAATCGGTTTACATCAAAAAGATAATGAAAAATTGTTAAATACTCTAAAATCAATTAGAGATTTAGGAAATACATTAATTGTTGTAGAACATGATGAGGAAACTATGCTAGATTCTGATTTTCTAGTAGATATTGGACCGGGAGCAGGTATATATGGTGGTAATGTTGTCGCTGCTGGAACAGTTCAGGAAGTAATGGCTAACAAAGAATCGATTACTGGACAATATTTATCAAAAAATAAGGTTATAGAAATTCCGAAAAAACGTCGTGGTGGCAATGGACATAAATTAATTCTAAAAGGTGCTAAAGGTAATAACCTAAAAAATGTGGATTTAACTATTCCTTTAAATAAATTTATTGTAGTAACTGGAGTTTCTGGTTCTGGAAAATCATCACTAATTATGCAAACATTAGTTAAGGCAATTATCAAAAATATATCTGACCCATTTGCTGTGCCTCTACCATATCGTGATTTAATAGGTTGTAATCATTTAAATAAAATTGTAACTATTACTCAAGAACCAATTGGTAGAACACCAAGAAGTAATCCTGCAACCTATGTTGGTGTGTTCGATGATATTAGAGAATTATTTGCAACAATTCCAGAGGCTAAAAGTCGTGGATATCAAAAGGGAAGATTTTCTTTCAATGTACGTGGTGGTAGATGTGAGATGTGTCAGGGAGATGGTGTTAAAAAAATTGAAATGCATTTTCTTCCAGATGTTTATATTAAATGTAGTGACTGTAATGGTAGAAAATATAATGATGAAACATTAAGTATTAGATATAAAGGTAAAAATATTTATGATATATTAGAAATGCCAATTATTGAAGCTGAAAAATTTTTTGAAAACATCCCAAATATTCACTACAAAATTAAATGTCTTGTAGATGTAGGATTAGGTTATTTAAAACTTGGTGCTAGTGCTACTTCATTATCTGGTGGTGAAGCACAAAGAATTAAATTAGCTAAATATCTCCAAAAGAGACCTACTGGAAAAACAATTTATGTATTAGACGAACCAACAACTGGTTTACATTTTGATGATGTATCTAGATTGATAAAGATACTAAATAAAATTGTTGATAATGGA
This sequence comes from uncultured Mycoplasmataceae bacterium, assembly GCA_949288005.1. GTDB lineage: Bacteria > Bacillota_I > Bacilli_A > Mycoplasmatales > Mycoplasmoidaceae > Mycoplasma_L. The sequence continues at coordinate 24,008 of CASEIK010000013.1, forward strand.
GACACAGTCTTAGTTGTTGAACATAATCTAGATTTAATCAAAGTAGCAGATCATGTGATTGATATAGGTCCTGATGGTGGTGATCGTGGTGGCACGATTGTTGCTACTGGTACACCTGAACAAGTTGCTGAAAAACATGATATATCATATACAGGAAAATATCTAAAAAAAATATTGTATTAAATTATTCTACTATATAAAATATATATTATGAAGAATGAAAAAGTTCTAATGTCAATTGATTCTGGAAGCACTTCAGTTAGATGTACTTTTATTAATAAAAGCGGGAGTATTATTGGATTTGATCAACAAGAAATTTCACAAATTTATCCAAAAAAAGATTGAGTTGAACATAATGCTATTGAAATACTAAATTCGCAAATAACTGCAATTAGATCTGCAAAAGAAAAAGGTAAAATTCAAACCAAAAATATTTTAGCAGCTGGAATAACCAATCAAAGAGAAACTATTGTACTTTGAGATAAAAAAACTGGGGCACCTTGTTACAATGCTATTGCATGACAAGATAAGAGAACTGCAAAATATTGTGAAGATTTAAAAAAAGAGGGATTAGATAAATTAATAACAGAAAAAACAGGATTAATAATAAATCCTTACTTCTCTGCAACCAAAATCAAGTGGGTGCTTGATAATGTGCCAAAAGCAAAATATTTAATTGAAAAAAAAAGATTAATGTGTGGAACTATTGATAGCTGACTGTTATGAAATTTAACAGGTGGAAAAAGCTTTTATACTGATGTATCAAATGCTAGTAGAACTATGTTACTAAATATTAATACGCTTGATTGAGATGATGAATTATTAAAACTATTTAATATTCCTAGAGAGATATTGCCTAAAATCAAGGACACTAGTGATGATTTTGGTTCAATATTACCTTCCTTTTTTAGTACATCAGCTACTAATTATATACCAGTAAATGCAATCATTGGAGACCAGCAATCATCATTATTTGGTTTACATTGTTTTAAATTTGGTGATGCGAAGGCTACATATGGTACAGGTTGTTTTGCACTTATGAATATTGGTAATAAACCAATATGTTCTAAGAATAAATTATTAGTAACTCTTGCATGAAAACTAAAAAATCAAAACCCAACATATGCATTAGAGGGTTCTGTTTTTATTGGTGGTGCAGCAATTAATTGATTAAGAGATGATTTAAGAATTATTTATCGTTCTGATGAATCTGAATATTATGCTAGTATTAGTCAAAATGCCAACAACATTTATGTAGTTCCTTCTTTTGTAGGACTTGGTGCCCCATATTGAGACAATTATTCTAGAGGTGCAATTTTTGGATTAGAAAGAAATACTAATAGAGAAGATATAATCACTGCAACTCTTAATTCAATAGCTTACCAATGTAATGATTTAATTAAAACAATGGAAAAAGATGTAAAATTGAAAATTAGATCACTTAATGTTGACGGTGGTGTCTCATACTCCAAATATTTAATGCAATTTCAGTCAAATATTTCCAATATTAAAATTAATAATTATGTGAACAAAGAAACAACATCACTGGGAGTTTTGTTTATTGTAGGACTTTATAACAATTTTTGAAATGAAGAAGATATTAAAAAAATAAACAACATTAAGAATATCTTTAGTCCAACAATTACAGATAAACAACGAAAAAAATTAATTAATGGTTGAGATGAAGCTGTTAAAAGAACATTAAATTGAAAAAAATGTATTGAAGAATAATAAATGCTATTTTAATACTAAAAGTTCACCATCAATATCTGATAAACGATTTATTGAAATGATAGATGTCTTATCAATGTTTCTAATCATAACTAATAAATTAGGTAATTCAATGTACATACAAATAGTTTCAATTATTTCAAAATTTTCATTACTCATAGCATTAGTTGATTGATTAATATAAATATCATGTTTATATCCAGCATCAATAATCTTTTGTTTCATTTCTTGAACATTTGGTGCAAATACTTTTACTTGAACAAACTTAGTTCTAGGGAAGAAGTAATTAACAACTGTTCCAACAATAATTGTGCTAATAATTGAGAAAATAAGATTTGGTGAAAATAGTGCTTGGATAATATGACTTGAAGCAGTTGAATTACTAATGTCTGCACTAACACCAACTATTCCATTTCAATCATATATTGCTTGAGCACCAAATGACCCTAATATTGTAGCTAATAAAATACAAACAAGATTAACTATAATTAACATAGAACCAATGTTCTTATTTTTCTTCTTTGCATAATAAATTGAAATAATATCACTTCCACCTGTTGAACCACTAAAAATATAAATCAATGTATATGGTAAACTTATACAAATAGCACCAACAATAGAATAAATTAACAACAAGAATGGTTGAAATCCATTTCAAAGAGTTAATTTAATTGAGAACATAGAATTGGTTGTAATACCAGTAGTATCACCAAAAATAAAGACTTCACCAATATGTGGTATTTGATTAAAAGCAAAACCAGTTATTTGATTAAAAACAATATAGATTAATGTTAAATATGTAAATTCTTTTGATATCTTCTTATAACTAAAAATAAACAAGGGGATATTAGCAACAAAATATAAACCCCAAAACATTAAGTTGTAAACCAAATTAATATTAGTTGGATTACTACCTGTTTTAAACATTATTGCTTGAACAAATCTAGCAATACCTTGGAACAACCCACTAAAACCAGCAGAATATAGTCCAGAATTTTGAGTTAGAAAAACAGTAATTATAGCAATACATATCCCTAGTAATGCAGTATAGATATAACGTCTTTTTGAGTTTTTCTTAATGATGTATTTGGAAAATTTTACAATATTAGACTTAAAATAAACAGCATTGTATTTTCTTTCTGATTCTATACTAACATTATTCAAATATGTTTTTAACTTTTCAAATGAATTACGTTTGCTTTGATTATTAACTGGAATTGAAAAATCTAATGAAAAATTGTCTATATTTGAAATGTCCTCTATTGAACTACTTTCATATTTTTGCTTTTCAGAATTATCATTAGCATTCATATTCTTAGTACCTTATTACTATATTATAAACAAGACTTTACTTTTTTTGTATAAAATAGATTAAATACTAACAAAATGATAAAATTAATTTATGAAAAAATTTAAATGAAAACCTAAGTATCATACTAAGTTTTTTTATCTATGTGTTTTTCTTACAACATTTATAATCTCAATAACTGCAACATTGTGTGTGATTATTAAAGTTGTTAATGATAATAGCATAATACAAAATTTAGCATCGCAAAATGCTTCTAATGCCGATGAAAAAGTTCAAAAAATTTTTAAATCTCGGACATTATCATTATTCTTTGCTAAAAAAGAAAGTAATGTTAGATATGATGGTATTTATGGAACATCATGAGTTATACCAAAAGCTGTATTAAAAAAAGATGTTGATACTTTTGAATGTTTTTTAGCTACAAATGCTCATGTTATAAAGAATTTTATTTCTTTTGATACTATAACTAATAAAATTACTCTAAATAATAACTTTGATTCAATATTTTTAACATATTATGCTAGTGATAATCAAGATAAATTAATTGGATCGTCAATATCAGAGAGACAATTTATAAGCAAAGAAAATGTTTCAATCCCATTTATTGCAGCAGAATCAAAAGAAACTACAAAATATCCAATTACAAGTGCGCCTGTCCATAACAATAAATTGAAATCTCTACCTTTTTGAACTGATAATTCTAATAAAACATTTATTAAAAACTCATATGTTGATTTTGCAATGATTAAACTAACAATCAACAAAAGTGATAATATTACTTTCTATAATTGAATAAATAATGTTTATGAAATTGATAATCACATTAATACTAGCATCAATAGTATAGAATTTGCAACTAAATCTGATTTTGAACAAACTACTAATTTTTCAGATATTTATATAGGTGGTTTTCCGATAATTAACAATAAGGTTACATGAAAATGCATCGATTATAGTAATAGTATAGATTTTGGTTCCAACTACATTAATGATCATTATTCCTTTTTAAGTCCTTTAAATGGTTTAGAAATTGATGGAAATCAATATAAAAACATTTCATCTCAGATTTTATTAAAAAACATAAATATGGGGTCTGGTTCAAGTGGTTCACTAGTTTTAACAAAAATTAATGGAACATTTAAAATCATTGGAATTTGATGAGGTATTTATATCAGTTCAGCAAATAATGTGATAACTGGTTCATTAGATATGCTTTTCTCAAATGATATTCAAAAAGATGCTTATCCCAAAGATTGAGACCCATACAATATAATTAACATAATAGAAAGAATTATAGCAAATGGACAAAATTTATTTTAGTGATGATCAAAAAATAAAGTTCGATTTTGATTTTAATCTTAAAATGATTGAACTATATGACATAACTTTTAAAATACTTAAACTTAAACCAAAACCAATTTCAGTGACATTAGTTACTAAAAAAGAGATTAAAAAAATTAATGCAAAATACCGAAACAATAATAAAGTCACTGATGTAATATCTTTTTCTTTTAAAGATAATAACTTAGATAATTTTATTCTTGGTGAAATATATATTTGCATAAAACAAGCAATTATCCAAGCAAAACAATTTCAACATAGTTTACAACGAGAATTATGTTTTTTGTTTGTTCATGGTTTATTACATATTTTAGGTTATAATCATATAGAAAAAAAAGAAGAGGAAATAATGTTTAAATTACAAGATAAAATATTATTGAAAGCAAAGGTTAATAGATAATGGAAGGAAAAATTTCAAAAAAATATTGATATAGGAAATTTTATTATGCATTCAAGGGTATTTTTTCTTCTTTAAGGGAAGAAAAATCAATGATTGTTCATGTGATTGTGTCATTGATTGTAATTATTTTTTCATTAGTTATTAAAATTAGCATCACTTCATGACCAATTATAGTTATTACAATTGGTCTAGTAATTTCACTAGAATTGATTAATACAGCAATTGAAAACCTTGTTGATATGGTTTCATTCAAGTATAACATTAATGCAAGGAAAATAAAGGATATTTCAGCAGCCGCTACATTAATAGTTGCTATCATAGCAGTTATGATTTCACTATTAATTTTTATTCCAAGGATTATGGAGATTGCACAATATGGATACTAAATATGCAATTGTATCTTTAGTTGGTAAACCTAACGTTGGCAAATCAACATTATTCAATGAACTTCAGAAAAACGATTTTGCAATTACTTCTAACAAACCCCAAACTACTAGAAACTCCATTTCAACATATATTGAATTTGCAAATAATAAAAAAGCTATCTTAATTGATACTCCTGGTTTTCATTTCCCTAACAATAAACTTGATAATTTTTTAAACTCAGAAATTAAAAATAGTATAAAACAATCAACCTTAATCTTCTTCATATTCGATGCATCCCGTGATTTCGATAATGAAGATAAAAAAATTTTGGAAAATATCTCTAATATAAGTGATGTAACTAAGATACTACTTATTAATAAAATTGATAGTAAAAAAAACAATCTTAAAATTAATTTAGAATTAATTAATCAAAAGTATCAATTTAATAAAAGTTTAGAAATATCTGCTAAGCAAAAATTAAATATAGATAAAATTCTAACCATAATTGAAGAAAATACTATATATGACAATGTTAATGTTGATTTTTTTAAAAGACCTAGTGATGAATTTATCGCTAGCGAAATTATTAGAGAATCATGTATCTTTCTTCTAAAAAAAGAATTACCATATGCCATAGGTGTATCGATAAATACATATACCTACAATAATGAAAACAACACTCTAAATATTGATGCAAATATTCTAGTTGAAAAAGAAAGTCAAAAACCTATAGTAGTAGGTGCTAAAGGTAGTATGATAAAAAAAATTGGTATTGAATCAAGAAAAAAACTTCTTGATATTTATGATTGTAAGATTAATTTGAAATTATTTGTTAAGGTGAAGGATGATTGAAGAAATAATGAATATGATATTAAATCATTAGGTTATAAATAGGTTTATATGGTAATTACAAAAGGGTATTTATTGTCTAGAGAAGATTATGATTTATTTGATGAAATAATAACTTTTATTAATACATATGGCTTGGTGTTTAAATGTTTTAGTGTAGGGTCAAGAAAAATTTCATCGAAAAATGCTAGAAATCTAAATTATGGTGATTATTTAGAATTTGAATTTTTTTATAGTCCAAACAAGTTATCTAGATTAAAAAAGGTTACAACCATTTCTCATATTAATGAAGAATATAAAAATAGATGATCATTGTCATTAATTAATGAATTGTATTTACAAATAAAAATTAATAATAAAAAATACTTTGAGATTTATCAAAATGTAATTGATATGTTATTAAACAATATGAATGATTATTATATTATGATTTATATTTGCCTAAATATTATAAAGATGCTAAATTTACCTATTAATATTGATAATCCTGAATATAGCGATTATTTATGAACATATAAATTTAATCAAAAACAAAATGTTCATCATCTTTGTGACAACATAAAACTTGTATTAAAAAAAATCATCAATAATGAAGATGTTGTACAAAAAGATATTGATTTATTTAATCTATCAGAATTAAAATTTATTGTACGACAACTAATATCACTTATTATTGATAAGACTAATATTTACATTGCTTGTCTAACATGAATATAAAAATCCTCATTAAAGAGGACTTTTATACTAATCTACAATAAAACTATTGGTTAAGTATTCATTGATTAAGCAAGTGAAATTGTACCTAATGCATTTAATACTAGGATAACACCACAAATTAAATTTAAGAATGGAATAATACCCAATATTACCACAATAGCTTCTTTACCAGATGGTTTTAAAGTTAA
>CASEIK010000014.1 GCA_949288005.1 uncultured Mycoplasmataceae bacterium
ATTAAGATACAAATCGATGGGTAAATTTGAAATTAATGCCGGGAAGCTTATATAACCACACATATTATAACACTTACTTTGATAAAAAGAAATGCTTGATTTTCATGACTATGTGTGCCTTGGAGCTTCAGGCGGAAAGGAATGTATGGTTATAATGAACAAAATATTTAAATTTGAACAAATAAATAGCAATGAATTAAATATAAATACTATAAATATATTAAACGAACATCTAACTAAACATAATGCTACTGTTTTTGAGGTCTATGAAAATTATATTTTAGTTAGTTTTGATTACTTTAATAGTAAATCACGAATTGCTAAACAAAAACGAATTCTACTATATTTTGATTTTAATAACTTATTAATTTTTATCGAAGATCATAAATTATTTAATAAATTTGATCAATTATTTAAAGAAAATTTTCATCGCAGTAATCAAGAGCTATTACGGTTATTTTTCATTGAATTAATTAGTGAAGATATGGAAAATATTGATGAATTTGAAAAAATAATAACAATTGCTGAAGACAATGCTATTAAAGACAGTAAAAAAGATTATTTAAATAAAATTATTAAATTTAGAAAACAGCTGTTAAATTTAAAACATTATTACAATCAGCTTCAAGTAATTTTTGATGGCTTTTTAGAAAATGAAAACAAATTTTTTGATGATGAAGCTTTGCGAAAATTAAATATAATTCATAATCGGATTGATCGTTTACAGCTTGGTGTTTTAAATTTACGTGATTATGTTACGCAGATGCGTGAAGCTTATCAGTCCCAAATTGATATTGAACAAAATAATCTAATGAAAATATTTACTTTGATTACCGCCATTTTTTTACCACTTACCTTAATGGTTGGCTGGTATGGCATGAATTTTAAATATATGCCCGAATTAAATAGCCTTTATGGTTACCCAATCTTTATCGCTGGTAGTATTATCGTCAGTATTGTGTTATTGATATATTTTAAAAAGAAACACTGGTTTTAAAAAAATCGCCATTATGGCGATTTTTATGCCTATTCAATTGTTATTTTGTAATGAAAACATGAGAATAACTCGATTTTAAAGTTTTTTAACAATTTAACTACTAATAAAAAACCGTAATAATAACAAGATCTTCAATAATTATATAAAGTAATCATCTTTACTATTTAATAAAATTTATTATTCGTTTCCATCAACACTTCACCTTATAACAGAAAAAACAAGATAATTAAATTAATGATCAAAGTAATTAGTCCTACAACAAAAGCATAAATAATTTTTTGATATGGTCGTTTCCCCTCTTCTCGAGCCTGATTAATTTTATCAAGCTGTTTTCCATCCATAAAAGACAGGATTTCTTTATATGTTTGAATATTTAATCTTTTTTTCTCTTTTTCTGCTAATATCGATATATAGAACGTAGCTGCAAAAATTAGTAACCAAATTCCTAATCCAAGATATGATAAATAATGGACTAATGGAATTGGTGTAATAATTGTAATCAACATCATTACCGCAAAAATATTACTCAGATACCCAAATTTTCTAATATCATCTTGATTAATTTGTTCTTCCATCATTTCAATATCTTCCTTTATTAATTGATCGATAGTAACATCTAAAACCTGACTTAATAAAACCAGACTATTAATATCAGGATAACTTTTATCATTTT
>CASEIK010000015.1 GCA_949288005.1 uncultured Mycoplasmataceae bacterium
TGACTTGAAGCCTGTTTACTAATACCATTGTTAATATTTGTTCTTCCACTTGAAAAAAATACTAAGTTAACTATTAATATAGGTGATATTAACAATGAAATTAATCCTACAAAAATTTTGTTAATTTTTTTCATATTTATAATATATCACAATATTCTAATGATTTTATGAGTAAAATTATTGCATTACAAAATAAATGATTAACTTCTACTGGCTAATAAAAATTAAATTATAATTTCTTATTTAATAAGTTATAATTCATTATAAATAATTTAAATAATTAAGCAATATGTATGGTTAAAAGATTTGTAAAAATAATTATTTCACTTTGTTTATTAATAGTTAGTACTTTTTTAATTTTATATGCATTGGATTCATTACACATTATTAACTTAAATCTATTTAATGACTTTAATCAATCACAAGTTGGACAAAAATTATTAGAATGACAAAATTACTATGGCTTTCGCTACAATATGGTTCTTTGTAGTTCTATAATTTTATTCACTTATATTTCTATTTGGATTTTTCTTGGTTCAATTCCTTTTGGTAAAGTTGCAAGATTTATTATTAATTTTTTGATTGGAGGTTTTGTTACATTTTCATGTATTATACTGATTGTTGTTGGTGCAATTTTAATGTCAACTATGTAATTTTTATATATTATTGATAAAAATTAAATAATATATTAAAATAAGTGTAATTGTATGAAATCTAACAATGATAATAGACACGAAAGATTAATTAAAAAACTATCTGATATAGAAGATATAGATACCATAAAATCAAATAATTCAGGGATTTTAAAGACTAGAGCTATAGAAGATTCTTTTTGAGATCAATATGATATTGAGGAAGAAAAAAATAAATCCTCACGTTTAACAAAGTTATTAAGGAAAGGGAAAAAATAATATGCCACTATATTTAATAATAATTATTTGTATAGCTGCCTGTCTTTTTATAATTGTTTGTCTATATTCATTAATACTTTTTAGAAGAATGGCTATTGTTAGTAAGAAATTGGATTTTTTGATTGAAGATTTAACTTATAAGTCTGAAAATATTGGACCTTTTATTGATTCATTACTTAAAATTTCATCATATGTTGATGTACTTGATGTTGTTGTTAAAAACAATATTAATGGTATTAAAAAAGTAGTGCAAAACAATTCAACAAACATCAAGAAATTTAGTAAACAACTAGAAAAGGTATTACATGAATCAAGTAAATAATAATGTTCTTAGTAATTTATTTAATTCTTTTCTTGCTAGGCTAATTTGTGATTGCATAAAAAAATCAAATATATTTCTTCTACATTCGAATGAAACACAATATAAGAATAATGTTCAATATTACTATAGAGCAAAATTAAATGATTTGTTTAGGGCTAATGAATATCTTGTGAATGATAGTAAAAAAATTAACAATAGATCAATAAATTCATTTGTTAATAAAAATAATCAAATAATCCAAAAAATATTATCTAATGATTCTAATATTGAAAATTTAATTCTTCAATTACAAAATAATATTGATGAAATTTATCTAATATACAAAAAAAGAGGGCTTGTATGAAAAATATAGTTATTATTGGTGGTGGTACTGGTACCACTCCGTTAATTAAAGGTATTAAAGATATTAATGATATAAATTTATCTGTAATCGTAACAGTTGCTGATTCAGGTGGTTCTACTGGAAGAATAAGAGATGAATATAATTTACCTGCTATGGGAGACATTAGACAAGTTTTGATTGCTTTGAGTAAAAATGAAGATATATTAATGGAATTAGTTAAATATAGATTTAAAGAATCAAATAAGACTGGAAGTTTAAATTCTCATTCATTAGGCAATTTAATAATTACTGCTATGGTTGATATAAAACATGATTTCTATACAGGAATTAAATATTTATCTAATGTTTTTAAAATTAAGGGAGAAATTGTTCCTTTAACTGATAATGCAAATGTTCAATTATGTGCAACATATTCAGATGGCACTACCCAAACCAAAGAACACCTAATACCTAATACAAATAAGAGGATAAAAACTATAACATATGTTGATAATGATTTTGAAGTAAATCAACGTGCAATAGATGTTATTTTAGAAGCTGATTATATCATTTTTGGTTGTGGTTCTTTGTACACATCATTAATTGCTAATCTTTGTGTTCCAAAAATCAAACAAGCTATCATCACTAACAAAAAAGCTAAGGTTATATATTTTTGTAATTTAGTTACCCAACCAAATGAAACAGATAATATGACTGCATATGATCATGTCAAAGCCATTGAAGATCATCTTGAATATGGATGTATTGATAGTGTTATAATCAATAATAAGAAAGTTAGCAATACTATATATGAAAAATATAAAAATTCTAATCAAAAATTCATATTTGCTGATCAGAAATTGTTAGACTCACATTGTGAAGTTATTGAGGCAAGTTTAATTGATAATAACAATGAGGATTTGTTAAGACACGATGTTAAGAAAATAAGAAAAGTTATGAAAAAAATAATTATGGAGGAACAATAATGAAGATTTTAGTTGTTGGTGGTGCAGGTTACATTGGGAGCAGTTTTGTAGATTATATATTTAACAATACTAATTATGAAGTGGTTATTCTTGATGATTTATCAACGGGTTTTAAAGAGGCAATTCATCCAAAAGCAACTTTTGTTTTAGGTTCTATTCTTGATATGAATATTCTAGATAAAATTTTTCAAGAACACAAAATAGATGCAGTATTTCATTTTGCAGCAAAATTGATTGTACCTGAATCTGTAAGAGAACCAGCAAAATATTGATTAAATAATGTGGGTGGTGTTGCAACTTTAATCGAATCTATGAAAAACCATAATGTAAAGAATATTATTTTTTCTTCAACAGCTGCAGTTTATGGTTTTCCAGAAGAAATTCCTGTAAATGAGGAAGCTAAAACTAATCCATGTAATCCTTATGGAAGTTCAAAATTAGCTTGTGAAACATTGATTAAAGAATCAAAATTAGCATATGATATGAATTATGTGATTTTAAGATATTTTAATGTTGCTGGAGCATTAAATGAAAACTATGGACTAAGACAAAAAAACCCAACATTACTAATACCAGTTGTTAATAAATCTATAATTGAGGATAAGCAAATGAATGTGTTTGGTGACGATTATAACACTACAAAAGATGGAACATGTGTAAGAGATTATATTCATATTGAAGATTTGGTTAGAGCTCATTTACTTGGTCTTGAATGAATGACTAAAAACAATGATAGTGGAGTGTTTAATTTAGGAACTAGTAATGGTTATACAGTTCTTGAAGTCCTAAATAGTGCAGAACAAACATTAAATGAAAAAGTTAAATATGTTATCTCAGCTAGACGTCCTGGCGATCCTGATAGATTAATTACTAAAAATGATAAGGCAAGAGATATTCTAGGTTGAGAACCTAATAGAAAATTAGAAGAAATGATATTATCTGATTATAAATTTAGAAAGAAATTATAATGCTCATATTAGACATTGGACATACAAATATCAAGATTTTACATAATTCAAAAAAAACTATAAAAATATTTAATGTTGAAGACAATGTTTCGTTCTATAAATATCTATCAAAATTCTCTAAAACTGAGAAAATAATTATTGGATCAGTAAATCAAAAATATAACAAAGAATTAAAGTTATTTCTAACAAAGAATAAATATAATTTCTATTTTTTAACATGAAAAGATTTTGTTAATAAAGTTAGATTAAATAAAAAAATTGATATTAGAGAAATAGGGATTGATATCTTATCTAGAGTATTTTATATTGATGATACAGATTATATTCTTGTTAGCAATGGAACAGCTTGTGTAATAACTTATGTAAGTCAACAACTTGATGGAGTAATTATTGGTAATAATATTCTATATGATCTAAAAAATCTAAAAGAAAAAACACAACTAAAAAATAATTATAGTTTTTTTGATGGATTGGGAACTAATACAAATGATAGTATAAATGGTTTTATATCTAACTTTTTCTTAATACCAATTTTAAAATTAGTTGATGATACCAAAGTATGTAAAATTTATCTTGATAATTGTGACAAACAAATATTTAGTAAAGTGCAAAAAGTGCAAATCAACAGTATGAATGATATGACAATTCTAGGATATAAAAAACTTTTAAAATTTATTAACATTTAATTTGCGATGATTATTTCTTTTAGATTTAACATCATTATTACGTTCTAATCCAACAACCTCAAATTCTATTTGTCTATTACCAATATCAACATTGATAACTCTAACCTTAATTTTTTGACCAAAATTAAATGATGAGTTTGTTTTTGTACCAATGATAGTATTTGTCTTTTCGTTATATATTCAAAAATCATTACCAATATTTCGAATTTTAACCAAGCCTTCAATTGTATTATCTAATTCAACAAAAAAACCAAATGAAGTTATTGCTGAAATTATACCATCAAATTCCTGATTAATTCTTTTAGACATATATTGACAAAACTTTAATGCATTAACAGTTCTTTCAACATTAATAGCTTCAATTTCTTTATTAGTACATATCTCACATAATTTTTCTAGTGAATTTTTAAATTCATTTCTTTGTTGATCTGTGAATAATTCTCTAGCAAAAACATACATTCAATATAATCTATGAATAATCAAATCAGGATATCTTCTAATTGGTGAAGTAAAATGTGTATAATCCTTCATTGCAAGACCGAAATGATGATAATTATCTATACTATATTTAGCTTTATTCATACAACGTAATAGTAATTTAGACAAAATATGCAAATTTGGATTATTTTTGTTTATCTCTAAACATTTTTTAAACGTTAAAGGAGTTGGGTTTTCAAAATCCTTTTTATCAATAATAAAATCTGTTTTTCTAACTTCAACCATAAATTTATCTAATTTATCTATAGTTGGTTTTTCATGAATTCTATAAACAAAAGGCATATCATCAATAGATTTAGCTTTAAGAGTAACAGCATTGTTTGCAGCTACCATAAAATCTTCAATCATCATTTGAGCAACACCTCTTGTTTTAATTGTTATTTCAATAGGAAAACACTTCTCATCCACAATAATTTTTGGTTCTTTTAAATCAAAATCAATGTATCCTTCCCTGTTCTTTTTTTCTCTTAATATATGATGTAATTGTTTAGCAACAAATAACATATGTCTAATATCAGGGTTGATATGATTTTTTTTGTTATCAAATAAATCATTAACCTCATCATAACTTAACTTAGCCTTAGACAATATTCATGAAGGAAAAACATCAATTTCTTCAATAATACCATCTTCATTAATGATCATGTTACATGTCAATGCTCTTCTTTTAATTTTTTCATTTAAAGAACATTCATCATTTGACAATTTATGAGGAAGCATCGGAATAACCCTATCAACTAAATAAATTGATGTAGCTCTATCAATTGTTTTTTGATCAAGAATAGAATTATATGGAACATATGTACTAACATCTGCAATACTAACACTCAAAAAATATTTTCCATCTGATTTTTTCTCAACATAAATAGCATCATCTAAATCTTTTGATGTCGGTGGATCAATAGATACAATATTTAAGTATGAAATGTCTCTTCTTTTTTTATCAATTCTTTCATCTATAATATATTTGTTTACAAACTCTAAAACATCATCATCAAATTGAGGTTCTATATTATTTTCATAAATAATTGATAATATATCAGAACCAACATCATTCATATGTCCAATGATTTTCTTAACACTACCTAATATTTTAGTCTTATCAAAATGAAGAAATTCAATAAGAATTTTATGACCATTAACTAAATTATCTGTGTTATCTAATTTAATTTCTAAATAATTCTTCATATCATCCATTACTACTTTATATGTATCACCAATTAGTTTGAAAGTGCCTACACCAAATTTATTATTATGAACTTGTGTTTTAGTTACAATAGCATGTTGAGTACCATTTTTTAAATATTTATCCATTAATTGGATTTCTACTTCATCACCATTTAAACAACCATTTAAATTCAAATTATTTATATAGTAGTCCATAGTTTGATCACCACTAATAACATTTACATATCCATCTAATTTTGAATTTATGCTAATAGTACCAACAAGTTTTTCCTTCAACAATGGACCATTTAAATAATTTTCAACAATATATCCATTTTCTAGTTTGCTTAAATTCTTAGATACTATCAAACTATCAATAAAATCATAAATTGATTGTTTGTTTACAATACCAGACACTTTCTTAATTTTCTCCATTAAGATACCTTTAGGTATTGGTTTTGTTTCATTCTTCATAATTTGATACAAAAAAGGATATAAATTATTATTACTATTCATATTAAATTTTTAAAATCGAGAAAACAATAATTAAAACAGTAATTACAATAATTAGAATAAAAAATACAACTTGAAGAATTTTAACAATTCCACGATCTTTAGTTTTCTTAAAAATTTCAAGATCTTGGCCTGAATTATTTGATAAACCGCTGCTTGCACCAGATGAAGACAATAATAACCCAATAACTATACAAACTAATGCTATGACTAAAATTATGACAGCAACAGACATTTTATCTCCTATACATAGTTATAATTATAATATAATTATTTATAATTTTTATATATGAGTAATATTCATTTAGTATCTCCTTTGGGTTATAGAAAGCTAAAATATAAAAAAAATATTGACAAATTACTTTTTAAGAGCAATTGAATAATTTTGCAATATGTAGGTGAATTTGAATCTAAAATCAATCGTCTTGTTTCAGCAATTGTTGTTGATGATTTAAATTGTATGGACGTTATTGATAAATTACCAAAAAATAAAAAGATATTAATAATAGCCAACAAAGAAAAATCAAGAATCATTTACAAAATTTGTAGATCAAAAAAAATTAAGGCATGAATTTTAAAGAAAACAAATTAATCACGAATTACACATTTTAAATTAGATTTTTTCAACAAATTTATATTCTTATATAATTGCTTATCATTATCTCGATTATCACTAGTTCTAATAACATTTATAATAATTTGATTAATTGATAAATTATAAGATGTAATTGAATTAATTAAATCATCAACATTTATCTTATTACCACTCAAAATATTATATGGATAATCAATAATTAAAAAATTATTTTGTTTATTTAATTTCTTATGAACAAACTCTTTAATTGATAAAGCTGATATATGACACATAACTACATCATTAATATAGTTGTTAGGTGATATTTTATAAAAATCAGTTTTATTTAACAAAAGCTTTTTAAGTATCATAGCATTACTAATGTAATAATTTTTACCCTTACTCGTCTTTTCTAAATTAATAGAAATCTCTATTTCATTTGGTTTGAATAAATCAATATCTTCAAGCAATTTGTTTTTGTTATAATTTGAATATTTATTATAGAAAGATTCAGCGTCCAATAAATTAATACATCCACTATTAATAGGAACATTTCTTAATGAACTTAATAAAAAGGAGTTTATATCATTAATCTTATTTGATTGAACTCCATAAATTAGACAATTACCTGATAAACTGATTTTTAAAGTTTTATTAGCAACTACTTCTTTCTCAATAATCGACTTTAAAATCTCCTCATATTTATATAGGAAATCGATTTTTCTTCTTCTGGAACCATTATTTAATTTTGATAAATTTATATCAATTTGTTCATTATTATCTAACTTAATGAATAAAAAATACTGATTACTATTCATATATGGTAAGAATGTATAATCCTTTAATTTATCGTGAAGCTTTACTAAATTGTTTGCAATCAATTTATGCACATATGATGCACTCTTAGAAGTTAGCAATTCGTCAATACCATTAAATTTTAATAATAAAATAACTGCTCTATTGATATTATTTTCATAAATAAAATTATTAATATTGGATGTAAAATCCTTACTTATTAAAAACCCATTCTTATATTGTGTTTGGGTTTCAATCTTTCTTGATTTAAAAATAAACTTAGTATATATCTTTAAAGTTGTAAACAAGATTAAACAACTTATAAAAGAAAATAGATTCAACATCCCATAATATAAGTATGTTGGTTGACTTGTTGGAAATAACATATAAGATGCTTCATTGAAAATTTTTGGATACACTACCACTGATGATAATGATGTTATGGTGAATATAATAAGAATTAATCCTGCAAATATATAGGATATTTTCCATTTAACAAAAGAAGACACTACCCCAGAAGTTAAGCACAAAAATGCTAATACATAACCTATTATCAACACATTAATATTATTGTTTTCAATAAAACATAATCCAGTCGCTATACAGACGACAGGAAAAGCACCAATGGAGAAATACCTACCAAATTTATAAGATAGGATAAAAATAAATGGAATGAAAAAGAAAATAAAAACACTATAACTACTTCAACTAGAATATACAAAACTAAAACATGATGAGCTTGCACCCATCAAACTAGTGATTAATATATTAAAAATCTTATTTTGTTCTTTTTCTCTAACATACTTACTATTTAATAAGCTATTAAAAACAACAAAAATACAAAAACTATAACTAATAAATATCAAAATATTTATAAATAGTGCTGGAAAAAAATTATTAACCAATAACATATAAACATTTTAATAGGAATAATTAAATTATAAATAGAAAATTAATTATTTTTATCTTCTTGAATTCTAGCAGATTTACCAGATCTTTTACGCATGTATGAAATATATGCTCTTCTAACTCTACCTTTTCTTTTTAATTCAATCTTACTAATCAATGGAGAATGTATTAAGAATGATTCTTCAACTCATGTGCCATTAGATTCTTTTCTAACAATAAATGATTCTGATAAACCAGAACCTTTTCTTCTTAAAACAACTCCTTCAAATTTTTGGATTCTTGCTTTATTGTTTTCAATAATTTTTAACGAAACCACAACAGTGTCACCTGAACTAAAATTAGGAACATCCTTTTTAAGCTGTGTAGCCTCAATATCATTTACTAATTGTTGGTAATTTAATTTCATGTTAATCCTTTCTGTTGCTACTTATATATTTATTATACAAATCAGGTCTTTTTTTCTTTGTAATTTTAATTCTTTCTTCTAATCTATAGTTATCAATTGCTTTGTGATTACCAGATAGAAGAATGTCTGGAACTTTATAACCATTAAAATCAATTGGTTTTGTATAAATTGGATGATCCAATAAATTATCATTAAATGATTCATTGACTAAGCTTGTATTATTTATGACATTGGGTAGCAGTCTAACTATTCCATCTAATATTACTAGTGTTGGAAGTTCTCCTCCAGTCAATATATAATCGCCAATTGATATTTCACAATCAATAAAGTTCTCAATACGAGAATCAAAACCTTCATAATGACCGGCAATTAATATAATGTGTTCTTGTTTTGCTAGGTCAATTAACATTTCTTGATTTAATGTCTTTCCAGTAGGTGAAGTTAAACAAACTAATGAATTATTGGTTCTAACTTCTTTTATTGCATCAACAATCGGTTGCAGCATTAATACCATACCTGCGCCACCACCATACTGGTAATCATCAACTTTTAGGTGTTTATCTTTACTATATTTTCTAAAATTAATTATCTCAATTTCTACTAGCTTACTGTCCAAAGCATTTTTAATAATAGAACTATTTAAATAGTTAGTATAAACATTATCAAAAAGTGTTAATATTGTAATCTTCATTATTTTTCTTTTTTAGTTTTAGAAGTAGTAGACTTTTTAATCTTGTTTTTACCTTCTGATTTAGGTTTGTGAGTTTTCTTAGAATTTGTGAACTCTTTTCAAATCCCTTGCTTCTTTAATAGATTTCTCACTGTTTCAGATGGTTGAGCACCATTATTTAATCATTTAATAACAACTTCTTTTTGAATCTTTGTTTCACCAGATAATGGATCATAAGAACCTAATAATTCAATATAACCTCCATTAACTTTGTTTCTAGAATCAGTTGCCACTAATCTATAGTAAGCTCTTTTGTGTCTTCCCATTCTTGTTAATCTAAGTTTAACCAAAATATTCCTCCTTTTTGAACACCATATTATTATATATAATATAATCTTAACTGTAAAGTATTTTTACTTAACAGATATGATTATCTCTTTGTAATTAACTAGATAATCGTTGTAAAGTTTTAATAAAATAATAATTTTAAATGACTTCTTATATAAGATATAATGCCTATATAAGAATGCTTATGATATAATAGTTTTATGATATATACATCAATTACAGCATTATATGACCTAGGTTTTATTAGTTATAAAGCTGATAGAATCTACATAGAAAAACCTAATGGTACAAAGGTCAATGCATATAATAAGCAAAAATATCATGTTTCAGTTCAATCCAAAACCACTATTTCTATTGGGGTTATCAAAAAAGACTCTAAGCAATACTATTGTCCAGAAAGACTATTTATTGAATTAGAAAAATATCCTTTGGAAAACACAATTAGAGCTCAAGCATTAAAAAACTTAGAAAGGAACATCAATCCACAGAAAGTTAATGACATTTATCAAAAGATTAAAAATAAACGTCGTGGTCTTAATAAGCAAAGAGTTGAACAATATCTCTCTAAGAATCTTTTATTGATGTATGAAATATTAAATAAACCAAATATCAATAAGATTCAAGCAATCTGTGAATATATTATTGCAATGATGGCTACTAAGGATTTCCCTACATCATTAATAAAAGGTGGAACTGCAGTTGAACTATATATTGATTTTAAGCAATCAACTGAAGATATACACAAAATTGTTAATAACCTTGAAAACAAAGAAAATACAATATATTTTGAAATATCAAATAAAATTGATTCTTATAATGAATTAAGAAATAAAAAAACATTAACTTTAAATTTAAAAGCTAAATCTAGAAAGAATAAGATAAATAATTTAATAACAAATTTAAATTCATTTGAATTAATTTTAAGATATGTCTAAATAAAAACAATAATATTTTTAAATAAATTATTTCTGCGATAATAAAAATATGATTAATCTAGATAATATTAATAAGAAATTTCTATCGCATAGTAAAGAACTTAGCAATCAATTGCAAGATTTCATTGATGTTGATTCCTATAAAACTTTTCTTGAAATGAGAAGAAATGAGAAAATGGAACCACAACTAAAAAAAGATATATTAGACTATATTAATAGTAATGAATATACAAAATTATCATACAACAACATAAAAGAAGGTTCGTGTATATCTAACAATCAAATTTGTTCTTTTGCCCATAACTATAATCAAACAGGTGGAATAATTAAATCAAAAATAAATGATGAAGATATCTTTATTAGAATTAGTGATGGTGAATATGAATATAAAATTGGTAACAAAATAATTCTTGTTGATAATAAATTTTATGAGAATGGAAATATTAAATGTTATATAAAAACTAAGTCTAGTATTATGTTCCCATTTGATAAAATTCAAATCAATAAGGAAGTGTCTGGATTAAATGGTAAAAAAAGACTTTTTATTTTCTGTAAAGAAGGTATAAATAAATATGTTTTTAAAGGAACATACTACTGTTTATCAACTAATGATGAACAAGTTGATAATGAAAAAATTTTCTACTGAGTATTTACAAAAGATAGTTCATTAATAAATGAAGAAAAGATTTTATTAAATACAATTGAAAAAATAACAAGTACATATCTTGGCGCTTTTTCAAAAACTGAAATAGAATCTGTTGTTAAACAAAGAGTAGGTCAATCATTTTTGAAGGATAAGGTTTACAATCTAAGAAAAGAATGTGAAATAACTCATATTAGAAATAAGAAATTATTAATCGTTTCTCACATTAAACCATGATCGAAAAGTAATGATAATGAAAGACTTGATATGGATAATATTTTATTACTATCTCCACTATATGATAAATTATTTGATAAAGGTTTTATTTCTTTTGATAATAATGGTCATATAATTGTTTCAAAAAAATTGGATGAATGAGATAAAAAAATTATCTTTAAAGAAATAAAAGAAGATAATATAAAAATTAATATTACTAGAAAAATGAATAATTATATGGAATTTCATCGAACACATGTCTTTGAAAAATTTATTTAATATTCTCTAGCATCATTTTGACTAAATCAACATTTAAAGCATTCCCCATACAAAAATATCGTTGTCTGTCGGTCATACCTTCTGTTCAATTTTCCTTAAAACCATTAAGTTTCTCAGCCTCGATAGGTGTTATAAAACGATAACCTTTTTTCTCTTTAATAATATGTGATGATCTATTCACTGTTCCTTCAGATGTCAGCATAGTTCTAGATTTTTTGTTAACATCATCATTTAAACTCATCCTTCCTTCTGTATAATAATATATTTCTCCATTTGTTTTTCTTCTCTCAATTCTTTTTGAATCTCTTAATTCCTTCATTTTCTTTAATTGAATATCATTAAGAAAATATTTTTTATCTGGTTTACTCTCAAGTATATTAATCAATTTATTATGTGGGCCATCGTACTCACAAATATAGCTATATGATTCAATTTTTCCATTAACCATTTTCCCATAATCAAAAAATTTTCCCTTATTATATTTATTAGTAATTTCAACTAAATCTTTATAATCACAAATATCAAAACCTAAATAATGTCCATTAGTTTTAAATTTAAATGTCTTAGTAAATAAGTCAGTGACAGATTTATTTACTTGTGTTCTTTTATATGCATATATGAATACTCTTTTACGTCTTTGAACAAAGCCAAAATCGGCACCATTATTCATCATTCATTCAACATTATATCCATTTTCATGAAAGCATCTTAACATGATAGCAAAATCTCTTCCTCTTTGGTGCGAAGGTGATTTTAACAATCTATCTACGTTTTCTAGTAAAACTAATCTTGGAGATCTATTTTTTAATATTCATTCGATTTCTCATCAAAGAACTCCTTTGATACCTTCGATACCTTTTGCTTTTGTTGTTGCAACAGAATAATCTTGACAAGGAAATCCACCAACTAACAAATCAAACCTCCTAGGAATTTGTTCTTTTGCTATCTTAATATCAATATTTGTATGATTATTAGATTTACCAAATCTATCTTCATAACATTTGAAAGCAAATTGATTTTTACAATTTGGTTCTCATTGATTTGCTCAAACAAAATCAAATTTCTTGTTTGTTTTTTCTGCTGCTAATCTAAATCCACCAACACCCGCAAATATCTCAACTACTTTCATACCACACTCCTTTAATGTATTATATATATATAATATTTTTTTGTAAAGATCAAGCATGGAATGAAATTTAAATAAATTATTGCAAAAATGCCAAGAAATAAAAGGAAAAATGTTGGAAGAAATTTTGGATCAACAAACTATTGACAATCTAAAAAAAACTAATAAGGGTGGTGTTGGTCTTTTGATTGAAAAAGAAATATTTAAATTAGAATCAGGAAATCAATCTATTCCAGATTTTGAAAATTTAGGTATTGAACTTAAAAGTGTTCCCTTAAAAAATTCAACAAAAAAGAAGAAAGATAGTATAGTGTATTTTCCTTTTTTACCAAAAGAAAGAGTTTCATTAATGCAGTTAAATTATGATAACATAGTTAAGGAATTAAATTTTTATACATCTCACTTATATAAAAAATGTAAAAATATTTTATTTATTTTTTACCTACATGACAAAGATATAAAAAGAGTAAAAATTATTGACTTTTATTTTTATCAATTAGATAATGATGGAAATATCAAACAAATTGAAAATGATTATTTAACTATTGTAAATAAAATTAAAAATGGATATGCTCATCAATTATCAGAAGGTGATACAAAATTATTAGGTGCATGTACAACCGGTCAGGGACATGGTAAAGATGTTAAGAAACAACCTTTTTCAAATATTGAAGCTCGTGCACGAAGATTTTCATTTAAAACAGCTCAAATTAGAAACATCTTAGATTGAATGAATAATAAATCTTCAAATAATTTGTTTAATGACTTAAATAATAGATTATCACCATACTTTAATAAACCAATAAACCAACTTATGAAGGAGTTTCAAATAAGCAAAAGTGATAAATCAATAAAAAATAAAATAATCTGTTCAATTCTTAATGTTAAAAATTATGCAGAATATATTAATAAATTTAGCGCAAATAAAATAATGTTTAAGAATATAGAATATGTTAATAAAAAGATTAAGGAAGAAATAGGTTTAATTGATGTTAATTTTGAAGAATTTAAGAATGATGATATTAATTTTAATAGTTCTGAATTTTGTAATTTTATTAGTGATTTAAATATTATATTTATAGTTTGAGAAAAAATTGGTGAAAATATTATATTAAAAGGTATAAAAAAGTTATGATTAGATGATAAATATCTAGAGGATGCAAAATATGTATGGGAACATACAAAGAAATTATTTTTATCTTCTAATTGTATAAAATCAAAAACTGATAACAAGTATGAATATAATTTCATTAAAATTTTAGATAACAAAACCTTTCACATTAGACCTCATGATCAAATAAGAAAAGATAGATATCAAATGCCTAATGGTGAATATTTATGCAAATTTCAATATTGATTAAATAAAAAAATACTTCTTAAGTAGAAAGATTAAGAAGTATTTTTGTGACTTTTATATTTTGAAAAATACTAATTATATTTTAATTTTACAATATTAGACAATGAAGCATAAAGAGTTTTATCCTTACCTATTCCATTAGGTTTATTATTGTGATAATCTTCAGAAGCACTCAAAATGGTCGTAATTAACTCAGTAGAAACACTATTATTGTTTTGTCATATTTCGATAGGATCATATTTAAATTTATAAATCCCTTTTTCTTTAATAACTAAGTGTTTAAATGAAGCAATAATAGGTTTAACTAATGCAGATGGGACATTATATTTTATTTCCGAAAGTGAATAAATTGATCTATGGCTAAACTTATCTTTATACTCAGAATACGGTTTTTTACCATATCGTTTTCCAAGGGCAATAGCCATATCAGGCAAAGTTCTTTCAACAACATCATACAGTTTAATAATTTTTCATAGAATATCTTTTATTGAATTGTAAACTTCAGAATTTATTGAATATTTATCATTAGAAATTTGTGTATCTAATCGTTTAATAAAGTTTTCTGATAATTTTTTTCATCCATTATAAATGTTTGAAGCATTATCATTGTTATCAGAAATAAAATATTCAATTAATGCAGACAACTCAAGAACATCAATTTCATCATTTATATTTTCACCTTGTTTAACAGAAAGTCTCTCGGACAATTTTCAGCTTTTCATATCATTAGGTGGTGTTAGTAAAATTTGTTTTAAACCATCATATTTTTTTTCCAAATTATCTAATGATTTTTGATCAACTTGAAGTGAAGAGTTACGACATCTAACAATAATTGAAATATCACTATCATTGTCTGCAACATTTTCAAATACTTCCACCAAAACATAACAATCATTTTTATAATTAAACTTTTTATAAAAATCTTCTTTTGTTAACACATTTCTTAAATAGTCAGATTTTTCTTTTTTATCTGTCAATTTTGAATAATTTGTTGTATTAATTCCCTTTTCGGTTAATATGCTTGGACCCAATGAATCTAATACAAAATTTTGTAAAATTGACATAGTGTGACCACCATCAATATTACCATGCATTTCTGGGTCATCAAATTCAATATCAACAGAGTTATCTTTGTTATTGTAAGTGCATTTTTTAGAAAGAAATAATATTCCTCTATTTTTGATATGGAAAGTATCTGGACTATCATCAAGAGTATTTCTTATTTCTTTATAAATTTTTTTGTTCAAGTCATCTTGACTTCTTGGATTTTTTTCCTTTCAATAATTTAAATTATCATCAAAAAAATTAAGTATATTACACAAGAAAAAATATCTTTTTCTATGTTGATTAATAGGATCATCTATATTCCTAAAAGTAGGAACATCATAAAATTTGAATATCATTTTATTACCTCCATGTATTTGATTCCAAAGTCAATACACAGAAAGAATTACACAAAAAACAACTTTCGTATGTATGATAATGCTTACAAAACATATCTATTTGTGTATTGACAATGTTATTATAATATAAAAATTATTAAAAAATTAAATGATGTTGCTTAAATCATAGTCTTTTTACACAACCACATGTTTATTGTACTCCCTTATAGCAAATATTGATGAAATTGGTGTGTAATATCTATCAATTGTTCTTTTATCTTTCATCTCCATATATACATGATATCTTTTATAGTTATAGTAATAATTTCAATTATTAATCACAGTTTTGAGTTCAGAAAAAGTTTTAGCTCTAATTAATAAGTTATGTAATTCTTTATCAATAGTTAAATGATATCTTTCAATTATTCCATTACATTCAGGTTGTCCTAATGGTATTTTTCTTATGGCAATTTTTTTATTATCACATCAATTAAAAAATGCACTTGATTTAACTATATTGGTATTTTTAAACATCATTGCATTATCTGTTTGAATAGATTTAATATTTATTCCTTTATCTTTAAAAAATTGATATCCTTCTTCCATTAAAGATAACATTGTTGTTAAATCTGCATGTTTTATTGCTCTTGTAAAAGTAATTCTGCTTGAAGTATCAATCATAGTAAAAACTGGAACTTTTATACCTAAAGAATTTTCATATTTGCCTAATATCTTTAAATCTAATTGAATATGACCTAATTCTTTTACATGTGTTCTGAATCGATGTTTAGGTTGATATGGTTTAATTTCTTTATTGATGAATCTTTCATCGGTTTTTAAAATTTTTTTATAAGTTGATAAAGATAAATCTTTATATTTATCATTTGCTTTTAATGCATCTTCTTTTCTTATGCTTAATCAAATTGATGTATAATCAAGAAATTTATTATGAATTAAACATTGATAGGTATATTGCTTAATTTTATCCCGATCAATTAAATCGTATTTATAATTAATTCTTTTTGGTATAGGATTATTACCTAAAAAAGATCCTAATCGATCATGTTTTCTATCAGCATAAAAAATAATTTCTCTTTTAAGGTTATAAAATGTTTTGTAAGAAATTTTAGATTTATTTTGTTTAAACCATGAATTAATACTTATTTCACAATAGATAGATTCATTAATAATTATTTGAATTTGTTGTAATTGAAAATATCTTTTTTGAATTAGTGATTTTTGATATTTATCATATTTATCTGTTGCAATATATCGATAAACATTTTTATTAAATCATTCAATATATTCAAAAATAAAAGGCGCTTCTTCTATTAAATTTCTTGCTTCTCTTGCTTTTTTATTTCTTTTTCATGAAAGTTTATAATAATTGTTTAAAAAAACATTATGTGATACCATATTTATGTACTCCTTGTTTTGAAATTATGTGGAAGTACAATTAAATACAAACTTCGGTTTGTATTTTTTTATGTACTATGTTGATTATACAACTTGTGTAAAAAGATTATAGTTTCAACATATTTCTAGTAATAATTATGCTTTTTTTAGCTGTTTTATATTGCTTTTTTTAGCTGTTTTGTATTGCTTTTTATTGCTGTTTT
>CASEIK010000016.1 GCA_949288005.1 uncultured Mycoplasmataceae bacterium
TGAATTTTCAATAATTGCCTTTGATAAATTCTTGAATAAATTATTAATATCATCCATAGAATCTAATTTTAATGATTTTGCTAATTCTAAATATTTATTAGCATCAAATTCTTTTTTTGACATAAAAACTCCTTAATAAAATTTTACTTTTTATTTTAGAGTTTCCCCAAAACTTACATTACCAAAATAAATTTAATTCTTTGAACTAAAGCACTCTAAAATGTCATTTAATTGTTTGATATGAAAATTAATTGTTTGTAATTCAACATTATCAGTTGTTGATTTTGTTTTTTCTTCTAAATGTGAAATTTCTTTTTTAAGATCATCGGTATTAATTTTTGACTTTTCTTCGCAATAATCAGTAAATATTTTAATTTCATTTTTTGACGAATATAAAAGCCCATTTAAAATAACAAATTCAATTTTTGTTTTCCCATCAATATTAACAGTTGAAATATTATTAACTAATTTTGCAATTAATCCTATACGATTAACATTAATACCTATAGCTCCATTAATGGTCTTAGTATTTAATATTTCTATATTATTATCAAATTTTATTCCATTAGGAGTAATAATTTTTAGACTAATTTTGTTCATTTTATACCTATCTATTTTTTAGACTTTTCATAATTTGCATAAACTTCATCAATTGTACCTACATACAAAAACATTGATTCAGGAATATTATCACACTTACCCTCAATAATATCCTTAAAACCTTTTACTGTGTCACTAACTTTTACATATTTACCAGGTTTACCAGAAAATTTTTCTGCAACAAAGAAAGGTTGAGATAAAAAGTTTCTGATTTTTCTAGCTCTATTAACTACTAATTTATCATCTTCACTCAATTCTTCTATACCTAAAATAGCTATAATATCTTGCAATTCATTAAATTTTTGCAATATCCTTTGAACCTCACGAGCTACTTTATAATGTTCCACACCAACAATTTTTGGTTCAAGTAATCTAGATGAAGATTCAAGTGGATGGATTGCTGGAAAAATACCTAGTGATGCAATAGATCTATCAAGCACGGTTTTTGCATCAAGATGTGAGAATGTAGTTGCAGGAGCTGGATCAGTTAAGTCATCAGCAGGAACATATACTGCTTGTACTGATGTAATAGATCCAGATTTTGTTGATGTAATTCTTTCTTGCAATTGACCCATTTCAAAGGCTAATGTTGGTTGGTAACCAACTGCAGATGGCATACGACCTAAAAGAGCAGAAACTTCTGAACCAGCTTGTGTAAATCTAAAAATGTTATCAATAAACAATAAAACATCTTGTTTATATTTATCTCTAAATTCTTCAGCCATAGTCAAACCAGTTAAAGCAACTCTCATTCTAGCCCCAGGTGGTTCATTCATTTGTCCAAACACTAATGCTGTTTTATCAATAACACCACCATCAATCATTTCATAATATAAATCATTACCTTCTCTAGTTCTTTCACCTACACCAGCAAACACCGACAAACCACCATGTCCAGTTGCGATGTTGTGGATTAATTCTTGAACTAGTACTGTCTTGCCAACTCCAGCACCACCAAATAAACCTATTTTCCCCCCTTTAACATATGGAATTAATAAGTCAATTACTTTAATACCTGTTTCTAATATTTCAGTAGCTGATGATTGTTCTTCGTATGTAGGTGCTAATCTATGAATTGGTCTTAATGTAGGATTTTTAATAGCTGGTTTATTATCAATAGGGTCACCTACAACATTAAACATTCTACCTAAAACATCTTTTCCTACAGGAACTGAAATTGGTGCCCCTGTGTTTATTACTTCTTGTCCTCTTATTAAACCATTAGTGGTATCAATTGAAATACATCTAGCAATGTCTCCACTAATCAACTGTGCAACCTCTAATACTAATTTCTTTCCATGATTATCAACTATTAGTGCATCGTTTATGTTTGGCATAACTTCAGAAAAAAATACATCTACTATTGGACCTAATACTTGGTGGATATGACCTATCATTTTTTGATCTACTTTTTGTTTCATTTCTAATTCTCCTCGCTTCCTGCAACAATTTCTGTAATTTCATTAGTAATTTTTGCTTGCCGCATCCTGTTGTACAGCAATTGAAGATTTAAAATCAAATCATTTGCATTATTAGTGGCAGTATCCATTGCATTTCTTCTTGAAGCACTTTCGCTAATTGATGATTCAATCATAGAACCATAAATTATGCTTGAAAGATAATTATGCAATATCTCTTTTATTATAATTTCTTTTTTTGGTTCGAAATCAAAATTATTCTCATTTAATGATTGTTTTGCATCGGTAATTTTTTTATCAAAAGGAATCAAACTAATAATAGTTGGAACAAATGTTATTGCATTAACAAATTTTGTATAGACTAACTTAATGCAATCAAATTTCTTTTGATTAGTAAATAAATCCAAAACATATGAAGCTATTATTGCACATTTTTCATAATCAACATTTGCTACATTAATATCAAATTTAATAATCTGATCGTTTCTTAAATTGTTTTTAAAATACTCTCTTCCTTTTGTTCCTAATTGTAAAACAAAATCATTTTCTTTCATTTCAGATAAGCATGCTTTGGCAACTGAACTATTATATCCTCCACATAAACCCAATGTTGATGTGATAACAATATATAGTGCTTTTTGGTTTTCACTTGTTTTGGCAAATTCAGGTGATAATGAAACTATTTTCCCAACAATATCATAATATTCTTCATAATAATCTTTTATCTTTAAATAAACTGCTTTTTGCTTTGCTATCTTACTAGATGCAACAAGTTTCATAGCATTAGTTATTTTTGAAGTTGTTTTAACAGATGAAATTCTTTTCTTTGTAGAGTCTAAAGACATTATTTATTACCTCTCTTTCTCTTGTTGTTGGATTTTCTTTTAGACCTTTTAGATTTTTTTGAGTCATTTTCATCAATATCATTATTTGAATCATCCTTTTCTTTTTTTGGAAACATATTTATTAAGAAAAATGAAATTGTATAAATCAATGTTGGTAGAGCAATAAACCCAATGATAATAATCAATATGTAATAAATACCCCCAGTTTTATCACCGGCTGTTAAATATCATGAAATTGCTTCTGGTCCTTTATCTGGATATTGATTTAAAACACCACTATAATCTACTCCATCAATAATTGGTGGTTCACCTTTAGATCATGATTCAGTATGATGTAAATAAAAATCATGAATATCACTTATGGAAACAGCTAAAAAAATAATAAATGCTAAAGATAAAAGTGCCAATAGGACAAGAAAAATATGTACAAATAATTGTTTCTTGCTCATTCTCTTATATCTATTAACTAATCGTTTAAATGCACCTATTTCTTTGCTCATACCAATACCTTAATAAAATATTATTTGCTTTTTTTAATTCAACACCTATAACATATATGATTTCCACTATCTAATAAAATTGATGTAAAACATTCATCCTTACATTTTGAACATTTATGTGGCTTTTCGTTATAACCAGCTTTCCTTCTTCAATCTTTTAATCTTTGTTCATAATTGTATTTTGAAACATCAGCTGATTTAACAACAGTGTGTTTTTGATCAACACTAATACCATTAACCATTTTTGGTTTTGTATTATTAGTCTTTGATGGAATTAATGGTTTTATATCATTTGCCACTTTATCCTGAACTTGATTAATTTTTTGAGAATTAATTTTTTCTAAGTTCTTAATAATTGTTTCTATAGCTTTGGATTCATCAGTTGTAGTTTTTAAATCATCTTTACTAGTATCAATTGGATATTCATAATTATTTATCCCACTAATAAAATTTAAAATAAATTTTTTGACTTCAAATCTCAATGCATCAGCTACATCATTAGTAATATCCTTTGTGTGTGACAAATAATTTCTAACTTTTCAAGTCGACATTGCAATAATGATGTCTCGTTTAAAATCCATAATTCTATCAATAGGAATAAAATCTATAAACTTTTCCTTAATTATGAATAACAAAATAGACTCATCAATTTGGTTAATTGGACTTGATTGTCTTTGTTTTAACATTTCCATAATTCTTTTACCATGATTTAAAACTTTCGTAGTTTCTTTATCTAAATCAGAACCAAATTGTGAAAATGCTTGTAATTCACTAAAATTAGCAAGTTCTAGTTTCAAAGAGGATGTAGCTTGTTTAACACATTTAATTTGTGCAGCAGAACCAACTCTAGATACAGATAAACCAACATCAACAGCTGGTCTTTGACCAGAATTAAATAAATTTGCTTGTAAAAATAATTGTCCATCTGTAATTGAAATAACATTGGTAGGAATGTAGGCTGATATGTCTCCAGATAATGTTTCAATAATTGGTAATGCAGTAATTGAACCACCACCATTTTCTTCATTTAGTCTACATGATCTTTCTAATAATCTAGAGTGTAAGTAAAATACATCACCAGGATAAGCTTCTCTACCCGGAGGTCTTCTTAACAATAATGATAATGTTCTATATGACACAGCATGCTTTGATAAATCATCATAAACAATTAAAACATCTTTTCCTTTACTCATTCAATATTCAGCAATTGTTATTCCTGTGAATGGAGCAAGATAATTCAATGATGGCAAATCATTTGCAGGAGAACAAACAATTGTAGTATATTCCATGGCATTAGCTTCTTTTAAAATTCTAGTAACATTTGCAACAGAAGACGCTTTTTGACCAATCGAAACATAAATACAATAAACATTCTTTTGTCTTTGATTAATAATAGTATCTAAAGCAACAGTTGTTTTACCTGTTTGTCTATCACCAATAATTAATTCTCTTTGACCTTTTCCAATAGGAAACATTGAATCAATTGAAAGAATACCTGTTTCCAATGGTTCATTAACTGATTTTCTTGTCATTACACCTGGTGCAACTTTTTCTAATTCACAATAAGTACCATCACCTTTAATAGGGCCTTTCCCATCAATTGGTTGCCCAAGAGCATCAACAATTCTCCCTAAATAACCATCACTAACTTTTATTTCTGAAATCTTATGAGTTCTTTTAACCAAAGAACCTTCTTTAATATTCTCATATTTACCCAATGAAATTATTGCAACAACATCTTCTTCTAAGCTTTGAACAAGACCTTCAACACCTGTTTCAAAAACTACAATTTCATTAAGCATAACATTCTTTAAACCAGAAGCTATAACAATACTATCACCAACAGAAATAACTTTTCCTTCTTCAGCTTTTAAAATTTTCTTATCATAGTTTTTAATATTTTCTTTTATAACTGATGCAAATCTACTTGATAACATTATATTTCTCCTTTCAATTGATTCTTAATATCATTTAATTTCATTTGAATTGAATTATCATAGTATTTATCATTGTATTCAATCCTTATTCCTCCAATTAGATTAGGGTCAATTTTTGTAAATGTTCTAACATTCTTTTTTGTTTTCTTTTTAACTATCTGTTCAATTCTCTCTTTTTGTTTTGTACTAATTTCAAATGAAGAAATTATTGTTAATCGAATTATGTTCAATTCCTTACAAAACATAGTATCAAGGTATTTAAAAATTTTTAAAATTAAGTGTTCATCATTTTTTTTTATTAGATAATAGAAAAAATTATTAAATATTCAATGTAAATAAGATGAAAAACAAGTTTTAAAACATTTAATTTTTTCTTGGTTATCTATTGCAACAGTTTCAAATCAATGTAGAAAATCAACATCATCATTAAATAATGATTCTAAATCCAACAACTGTGAATAAATAAGATCAACTTTTTTTTCTTCAATAGCTAATTCAAATAATGCCTTAGCATACTCAATTGCATTTAAATTATCTCTACTTGCCATTTATTAATCCTTTGATTTTTCCAAATCATTTATAAATTCTTCAACAAGTTTATCATTTTCTTCTCTTGTAATTTTATGCTTTGAAATATTTGTCACTGCATCAAAAGCAATATCAAGAATTTGTTTATGAGTTTGTTCTTCTAATTCACGTTTTTCAAGTAAAACTTCTTCTTGAGCAGCCTTAACAATCTCATAAGCACTATTTCGAGCCTGATTTTGAAGCTCATTGTATAGATTCTCTGCCTTATCATTTGCATCCCGAACAATCTTTGAGGCATTTGATTGAGCGTTTATCAATTCCAATTTAGCTTGTTCTCTTGCTTGGAAAGCTTCTTTTTTAATATTTTCAGCTTCAGTGATTTCATTTTCAATATATTTTTTTCTTTCATCCAATTTCTTATTCATTGGTTTTCATAAAAATCAAATGATTGCTGAAATAAGAATTACAGTTGCAAAAATTGTAGCAATGAAAACTCATAAATTTGGAAAAATTAAATTAATTATAGCAGTTGAATTAACACCTTCAATTTCATTAGAACAACTAACTAAAAAAGGTGAACAAATTAAACAAACAACAACTAGTAGAAGTAAACTTAATAATAATTTTTTAAATTTTTTCATCTTCATTTTATACCTTCAAAATTAAGCAGCAACAAATATTAATAAAATAGCAATAATTAAAGAATAAATTGCTGCAGATTCAGCAATAGCCATACCAACGATAGCTGCTGACATGATTTGAGGTTTCATTTCTGGATTTCTAGCAACTGCTAATGCAGCAGCCCCAGCAGCATAACCTTGACCAGCACCAACCCCACAAGCACCAAACATAGCAAGACCAGCTCCAATAAATGCACCCATTTTCTTTTGAGCTAATGTTGCAGCTGTATCTGCATCAGCAGCAGCTCTAGAGTTAGATATAGTATTCATTAGTTCTACAGCTTGTGATGCATTATCATGTAATTCAGCACATGTTGCAACAGTAGTAGTTAATGCTTCGTGAGCATTTTGTGCTGATTCAATAACATAAGTAAAATCGATAGCCATTTTTAACTCCTTAAATTTTTATTTTTCCTTGATTTAGATTTGTTGTTTTCAATATGTTTATTTTGTTCTAATTCTTCATTTAATGCTTCATTTATAGGCATAGAAACATAAGTAATCGAAAGCAATGTAAATACATATGCTTGAATATAACCGATAAACAATGATAAATAACCCATAAACAATGGCATTATAACAACACCGCCAATAATAATTGATACCATTGCAAAACTACTAGACAATGCTCCTAATGCTCAATAAAGAACAGAATATATAATAGCTCCAGCAATAATATTACCCCAAATACGGAAGGTAAGTGAAATCAATGGCGTAAATACACCCATAACTTCTATTGGATTTACCATGATCGGGATTTTCTTACCCTTAACTTTTATACAAAAACATAGTTTCTTTAGAAAACTTAATCTTTGATACTTAACACCATAAAAAATTGATGTTATTCATGTCATAAAACCAATTGTTAATGGCACTGTATAGGATGTTGTAGCTTCCTTTATACCAAATATTGCAAAAATATTAAGCACAAACAGGAAGAAAAACAAGAAGATAAAGAAAGGTGTTAATTTAACAAAAGAAGGACCAAAAGATTCAACAACCATAGTCTTAACAAAATCAACTAGTTTTTCCATACCAATTGAAAAAGTTTTTGGTTTATCTTTGACATTATAATTTTTATTTTGAACATAATATGTAATTAATAAACTTAATATGATTAGTGTCGCTAAGATAATAACTACAATATGAGGTAAAGAAAAATCATCAAGAAATGTATTTCAACCACTACTCATTCATTGGTCCATTTTCACTTTCTCCTTTCTTCTTTTTAAATATTTTCAATTTATTTTTACTATCTAGAAAAAATAAACTAGAAAAAACAACAAGAGAAACACACAAAAATGCAATCATCATGTAGATATTAAAGATATTATCAACATAAAAATCAATCAATAAACCAATCGAGAAAGGTAACATTAATAGTAATGATTTAAGTATGTATAAACCAATAGAAGTAATTATTATCTTTTTCTTTGTCGTTCATTTACCAATTTGTTTATTAATGATTTTAATATTAAACAAACTTAATGACTCAACAAGTAAAAGCGATGGTGCTAAAAGAAGAACAGCATATACTATAGATCAATTATTTAACACCGCTGAAACTATGACTGCCAAAATCAATACACCAAGTGAGAATAATAAGTATCACAAAGAAATTGATTTTAAATTCATATTTTCCCTAACCATAATGAATTAACATTACAGTACATAATTATTATAATACTTTTTGAAAAACTGATTATTTTTTTAAAAATATTTTCAAAAGGATTGACTAAAAAATAACTTATTAATAAAAAACTAAATCACAATATATCAAAAATTTTGTATTAGCATTAAAGGTGTATTCATTATGAAAATCTATAAAAAATAATGATTATTATATTATCAATACTAGCAATCACTGGAATTGGCATTGGTGGTTATTTCATATATCAAGTATTAACCAGGAATGATAATCATGATCCCAAACCACCAACTAGTAACATTAATACAAATTTTTTTGTTGAAACAAAAGTGCCACCTTTGTTAAAACCATCTGAAAATATATTAACCAATGATTTTATAACCAATAATGAGAATGTTATATATAGTGTAGTTAAAAATTCAAACAACTATCTAAATTTACCAAAAAATTCAGTGACAAGTAATTGAAATATTAGGTTTGATTCTTTGTGTGGTGATATTTTTGTTGACTACACAACTAATAAATACTATGATAATGGTGTTGTTCAAAATAATTCAAGAACTATTACACATAAAATTAGTGGTTTTAAAAATAATGAATTAAAAATTGATATATTGTCTAATTCTAATAATCAATTTATCCAAGGTAATGAAGTAGCATTCAATGCGAAAATAACTGATAGTAATAATTCTCAAATACAAATCTAAAATATTTTTATTTAACATTGAATTGATATATCACACCAAATGAAAATATAACAAATTATAATTCCTTAGATTGTATTGTTAATCTTAGTAATATTGGTAATCATGTACTGAATTGCAAAATAACTCATGATAATAAAACATGAAATGCAACTAATTTTAATTTTAATGTTGACAAAAAACCATCATTATTATTACCAACTAATGAAGATCTTTTGATTGATACCCAAAAACCATTAAAATACTGTGGATGAGTTCCTATAAAAAAAGATAAAGATTTCTTGTTGTGTAATAAACTTAATGAGTATGGTGTGTTAAATACTTTTTCACTAATTACAAAAATATATGCAGATTCAACAATTATGAATTCAAATGATTTTAATAATATAAATGTTTCATTACTGGAAAATAATAACTATGATTATTTCAAATTTGAGATAACTGGTCAATCAAATAAAAAAATTAATGGTTTCGGTCGATTCCCATTTGCTGCATTGATTCAAGGATGATCAGGTTATGATTTAAATGCAAACGACAATGTTAAAGTTGTTTTTGAATACATGCGAAGCCCAACTTCAACAATGAATGGTACAAATAAATTCGATTTGTCAGATATAAATTTTGGTGATAATTTAGGTGGTGCATCAACAATTACTTGAAAAAAACTAAATGTTGATTTAGATTTACCTTATATGAGAGATTTTTCAGGAATTTGTAAAATTTATGTCAATAATCAACTTATAAAAACTAGTGATGGAAATGACAATAGAGTACACTTTGCATTTATTTATAACCATAAGAATGAATATGATTAATATGGTAACAAAGATATAAATGTTATATGTGATAATAAAGCAAGAATTTAAGATAAATTTCTAATTATTAGTTTTTCATGTAGGTGATTGATTAACAATTTTTTGAATTTTTCCATTATTAAAATAAACAACCTTTGTAGCCAAAGCAGCTATTTGTGGGTTGTGAGTTACTATAATTATAGTTGTCTTAAATCTCTTATTAATCATTTTAAAGGCATCTAGAATGATATCACTCATTTCTTCATCAACTGCACCAGTTGGTTCATCGGCAAATAAAATCTTTGCATTTTTACAAATTGCACGTGCAATAGATACTCTTTGTTGTTGGCCACCAGATAATTGTGAAGGGAACTTATCCTTAATGTGAGATATACCAAATATTTCCATTGCCTCATCAACAGAAATAGATTCATTATCATTTTTAAAAGAAATAGCAAGAAATTTGTTAGTTAACATAAAATATTGAACAACTAAATAAATATCTGATGTATTGATAATATTACTATAACTATAAAAATTAAAATCAATATTAGACACATGAACTAAATGAAAAATAATATTTTCACTTTTTTTCATAAACCTTAGATTTTGTTTCTTTATATCTTTAATATTGTTCTTATTTAAGAAAGCACCAATTTCAATATTTTCTTTAACTTTTAAATTAGGTAATAAACCGTATTGTTGGAAAATGTAAGCAATATTTTTTCTTCTAAATACAGTTAGCTCATCATTAGTTAGATTTATCAAATTTGTGTTAATTACATTAACAACACCTTCACTTGCTCTATCTAAACCTGAAATAATATTCATCAATGTAGTTTTACCAGAACCAGATGGACCCAAAATAACTACAAATTCGCCATATTCAATATCAAGATCAACACCTTTTAAAACATTTGTAATTAACTCACCATTAACAAACATTTTTTTAACATCTCTTATTTCAATAACATTGTTAGAATTATTGAAAATAGCATTTTTGCTTCCTGTATGAGGTTTATTTAATCTAATAATTTCCTTTACTTCTTCAAATTTCTTAAAAAACATAATATACTTTTATTATAAATAAAAATTAAAAATTATTAAAATTATTTGGGTAATTTTATATTATATGCAACTAAAGCATTCTTAACTAATTGATTGTTCAATGTTTCATAATTAACATTTAATATGTTTGCAATATATTCATTAATATATCGTATATTCGTTGAATTATTTATTGTACCTCGTAATGGCACCGGTGACAAATATGGTGAATCTGTTTCAGTTAGCAATCGATCTTTTGGAATATCAAAAATTGATTCACGCAAATAATTTGCATTCTTAAAAGTAACTACTCCTGGAATAGATATATAGAATCCTTTATCAACATATTTTTTTAATGTTTCTTTATCACTAGTATAACAATGAATAATAACATTTATTGATTCTAAATTAAATTCATCAAGAATTTTTTTTGCATCGTCATGTGCATCCCTAATATGAAGTACTAATGTTAATTTATATTTTAATGCTAGCAATATTTGTTCTCTGAATAATTTATGTTGTTTGTTAATATCATAATTATCATAATGGTAATCAAGACCACATTCACCAATTGCAGAAATGATATCTAGATTATCATTTATCATTAACTCTAATTTAGCTATTTCTTCATCTATTTTAATATTCTTACTTTCATTAGGATGAATACCAACAGATGCATATATATTTGTTTTTAATTTTGCAAGTCTAATTGCCACAATTGAGTCATTGGTATTAGTACCGATAACACATACAGCAAATTCAGGATTGTTAAAATGCTCATCAACAAATGAGCATAATGGTTCCATGTTGTAATGAGCATGTGTATCAAAAAATTTATACATATTATTTACCTAAACAAAATTTGCTAAACAATTCATCTAATTTATCATATTCAAAATTGATACCTAAAATATTATTTAGAATAATTATACATTTTTCGAATTCACTTTGCAATAAGTCTAATGGAGTATTGTTTCTTAATTCTATTAAGCAATAGTTAAGAATGCTAATAATCTTTTTCATTGAAATAATTTGTCTATCAGATTGCAAAATAAAATCGGTATATTTAAAGTTTTTTAAATTAGATATCTCAACCTTTAATACATCAAGTAATTCTTTTATATCACCATCTAATACACTAATCTTGATTGCATTTTTAGGATATTTATTTATATCTTTTTTGTTGAAAACTTTTATTACTTTTTTAAAATATAAATCATTTTCTATTTGTTCTAAATTAAAATCTAATTTATCAGACATTAATATCACTAAATCTGCTTTGTTAATTGCTTCTATTGATTTATTTATACCCATTTTTTCTATTTCATCATCAGTATTATGTATCCCTGCTGTGTCCAAAAAATTAATAGTAATTCCATCAAGATTTACCTTTGCCTCAATAACATCTCTAGTAGTTCCCTTAACATTAGATACAATAGCTTTATCTTGCTTAGATAATAAATTTAACAATGAAGATTTTCCTACATTTGGTTCACCAACAATTGCTATATTTAAGTAATTAAAAACTGGCATTATATATTCTGAATCATTGACAATAGTTTCTAATCTTCCTTTAAGAAGTTTAATCTTTTCGAAAATTTCTTCATTTGTATACTTTGGTACATCATCATACTCTGGATAGTCAATATTAACTTCTATCGATCCTATAATATCAAAAAGTTTATTTCTTATTTCTTCAATTTTTTTATAATCACTATTAACTAGACAATCTATTGCAAATGACATTGCTTTTTCGTTTTCAGCATGAATTAAATTATTAATAGCTTCTGCTTGAAGAAAATTGATTTTTTTATTCAAAAATGCTTGTTGAGTAAACTCTCCATTATTTGCCAATTCACATCCATTAATTAACAATAAAGATAGGATTTTCTTAGCAACAATTACACCACCATGACAATTTATCTCAATTGTATCTTCTCCAGTGTAAGATTTTGGTTTAACAAAAACATTCAATAAAACATCATCAACAATTGTTTCATTTTCAACAATATAATTTCTTTGTATAGTATATGGTTTTTTTTGAATTGTTTTTTTACAAATTTTTGCAACAATATTAAAACAATTTGGTCCAGATATTCTAATAATGTGAATGGCACAATTTAATAATGGTGTAGCAATAGCAGCAATGGTTCTCATATTATTTCATTTCATCAAACATTTTCACTATTAATGAATTCTTATTAATGTTTAATTTTATACCTTTCTTTAATTCAATAAAATTCAATTTTTTCTCAATAGGAACTATCTCAATAAGTATGTCAAAAAAAACAACTAATTCATATTTAGAAAAAATTTTTATAGATTTAATTATTTCTAATTGATCAAACTCTGATGCACAATTAACAAATTGTTGAGCCACATTGAATATTACATCAAGATCATAATTTTGAATAAATTTTTTATATTCATCATAATCACTAAATATTTTTTCATAAATTTTATTATTACTATCAATTGTGGATTTATCACTTATTTTTATTATTTGTGATCTACTTCTTATTGTTGGTAGAACTGAATAAACATTTCTTGTAAAAAATAAAGCAAAAGTATTGGTTGGTGGTTCCTCTAAGAATTTTAATAATGAATTAACAACATGTTTATTAGCAGTTTCAATATTTTTTATAACATACAATTTAATGCCACTTGATTCCGTTGAAACATTATTAAACGCAGTCTGAATTTTATTTATATCATCTTTTATAATTATTTCATCATCATTAGATAAATAAATAAAATCAATATATGAACCATTATTTATTCTTGTGCAATTTGAACACACATCACAAAACAAGTTTTTATTGCAAACCAAACTTTTTAAATATATTTTTGCTAGCTCATTTAAATCACAACAATTTGTATTATTAATAATCAATGAATGAGGAAATTTGTTATTATGTTTTAGTCTTGTAAGAAAGTCACAAAAAAGCATATTATACCTCGTATTTATCTTCAATTATATTTATAATTTTATTAAATACAATATCAATATCAACATTAGCATCTATTGTGAATATTCTATTATTGTAAAGATTAGCAACATAATGATATCCATCAATTATTTTTTCACCTAACTTAAGTGACAATAAATCACAACGATCTAATTCTGCTCTTTCTTGAATTCTGTTATTGTATGTATTAATGTTTATATCTAATAAAAATGTTATATCTGGTAATAGTACTTCAGCAGAATATTTATTAATTTCCATTACATTTTCAATTCCAATTTCTTTTGCATATCCTTGATAAACTAGAGAAGAATCTAAAAAACGATCACAAATAATAATTGAACCTTTTTTTATCTCAGGAAGCAACAATTTGTTTATGTGTTCAAATCTACTGGCTGCAAACAAAAAAGCCTCACTTATATCAGTAATCTTATTATCTTTATCTAGTAAAATTGATCTAATTTTTTCACAAAATACAATGTTGTGTCCACCAGGTTCTCTTGTTACAACCACATTGTAACCTTTTTCCACAAAATAATTATTTAATAATTTAGCAACCGTGCTCTTGCCAGAACAATCTAATCCCTCTAAACTAATAAATAATCCATTTTCTAACATACACTAACCTTTGCATGAAAATTTATTTAAATCTGCTAATTCAAAGTCTGGAATATTTTCATCAAGTTGAATAACTAATTCATTATGCATTCCTCAATACAACATATTTCTAAATTCTTCATCCTTTCTTAGCAAAGGCAAAATTGTTGAATGAAAAAAAACTCTATCAAGTTTAAAGTACTCATCAATACCCCTTGTTGTATATTTTACAAATAAAACACTTGATGGTTCATCATAATACACATATTCAAAAATCACATTATTAGCTGGATAAAATAGCATACATACCTTCCCTAACCATGATTATTATATCAAATATAATAAAATCTTAGTTTCTAACAAATGAATAATTCATTTTTTTAGAACTATTTATTCTCTTTAAATTTTCAATGGATAATTCAGTTTCCAAAATCCTTTTCAAATTAGGTATAGAGTAATTATCTGCTAACCTAATTTTAAATCTAGACAAATTAAC
This sequence comes from uncultured Mycoplasmataceae bacterium, assembly GCA_949288005.1. GTDB lineage: Bacteria > Bacillota_I > Bacilli_A > Mycoplasmatales > Mycoplasmoidaceae > Mycoplasma_L. The sequence goes on from CASEIK010000016.1 coordinate 14,761, forward strand.
ACCTAATAAAATATATAATGGTGTTTTAAACTTTTTATCATTATTATGTCTCTTATTATCTTCGTGCAAAATGGTTCAGATTCTTAATGAAAGATTTTTTTGATCATTTGATTCTAGAAATATAACAATATTTTCTTCAAAGAATTGTGCTAATTTTGGAATTGTATTTCTAGATAAATGAAATATTATTCTATCTTCAGTTTCAAAATCAATAAAATGAACTTCATTTTTAAGTAAATTAGAACAATCTAGAAAATACCTACTTTTATAAATTTTGGGCTCAATAATTTTTAGATCAATATCACAAGGGCGAACATCATGAGATTTCAAAAGTGACCAAAACATTGTATATTTACTAGTAAATGCAAAGAAAGAATCATAAATCATATCTTGTTGCTTCTCTATTGATGAAATTTTAAAATTATGAAAAGCACAATATGATAACTGAATATCATAAAGTGGATTATGCAATCTATTATAGTTAATTCTAATACCAGCAGCTCTTGCAATATCAACATTCTTTGTTAATTGTAATTTTGTTCCTTTTAACAAGTTCTTGTATTTATCTGAAACATTTACTATTCTACAATTTACATTTTTAAGTAATTTATTCCTTAAATATGATGAATCATTTTCATTAAAAATGTATATTTCATCAATATTATTATTTTCAATAACATAATCAATGTTATCATTTGGGCCAATTACGACCTCACACCCCCTTATTTCTTGCTTATCATAATCAACTATCAAATACCCTATATGATATTTACTATTAAAATACTCCTCAACATCAATTCATAATTTATTCATATAAGTTATTATATATATTTTTTTCAAAAAAAAATATATTTCTCATATTTTATACCTAATAATAACAAAGGAGTTATTATGTCTTATTTCATAAAAGCTAGCTACCCTGAACTAACAATATCTAAACCAGCAACACCATATGACTCATGACTTGGAGAATATAAAATAATTGACAACAATGATACATGAACTTTCTTATGTGATTTTTACATTTACGGTAACTATTATTTACCACCAAATTCATTTGTTGGAAATTTCAAAACTTTTTTTGCAACAGTTAACAATATTCCTTTAATATGAGAGGAAACAATACTTGTTAAAAAAATCGGTGATACTCAAGCATATAATATTGAAAAATATTCGATGTCATTTGATTTAGCAATTTCTAACTCATCTTATTTTAAAAATTTTATAATTGAACAATCTATACCTTTTGAAATTGGTATTAATTTTAATACACAAAAACTTACTGACTATAAAATTGATGTAACTCAAACTAATTTAGATCAATTTATTCTTGAAACATCAAAAAGGAAACATAATTCAGAATTTTTATATAGTAATTATTACAACCTAAATGATGTATATGATAGAATTAATTTTTCACTTAAAGGTGATGAACAAAAAATTGTTGATTTTTATTCTTATAATTTAGTTGATAGTGAGTTTATTAATAAAATACTAAGAATATCTAAATTTGATAATGAACCACTATTTATTCAAAATAAAAAAATTAATATTAATTATCGTATTAAAAATGAAAGTCTATTAAAACATTTTAGTATGACATTGGAAAACACAATACATTATGAAAATGAATTTGACTTAGAATTAAATAATGAAATTTATTTTGATTACTCAAAAAATGAATTAATACAAAATACTAATTATGATATATCTAATGGTTTCTTTATTCCTTTTGAATCATATGGAGAAATAATTTTTGAATTTGATATTATTTATCACAACAAAAAAAGACATTTCTTATTAAATAGACAATTTAGTTTTGAAAAAAATATAGAATCTATGCTTAATGAAAAAATTATTCTAACAAATAGTGAAATAAATAGGACATTATATTTCGAGGCTCAAAATGAAAATATCTACTAAATTAATATCAATTACATCTATTCTTATTTCAATTAGTTTATTGCTAGCTGTAACAGTTGGTTTATTTGTAACTCAAAATAAATTAGATAAAATTTCAATTTCTAATAAAGAAGATGCTGCAAAAAATAATTGAGAATTCTTCAAGAATAAAAATAATAATTCCGCAAATAAAATAAACCTAGAAAGTCGATTAAATAAAATGGACATTTTATATTTATTCACTAATTTCTCTCAAGACTATAATAGTAAAAAATTAGAATTTAATGAAAATAAAATTCATAAAAATATTTTAAAATTCATTGAAAATACCATTTCAAATTTTGAACAATTTAAAGACATTGGCAAATACTATTTTCGAATTGGATATGAATTAGTAAACAAAAGTCTATTTGTTGATGTTAGATGAGGTTTAAAAAAACAAATTATTGAAAATAAATACACTGAACTATATTTTAGTCAATTTATTATTTCAATAACTGAATAAAAGTATATAATACTTAATGTAATTTATTTTTAAGGAGAAAATATGTCTAGAGTTGTAATTGCTTTAGGTGGAAATGCACTTGGTGATAATCCATCTGAACAAAAAGAATTAGTAAAAATTCCTGCAGCGAAGATTGTCTCATTATTAAAAGATGGACATGAAGTTGTTGTAGGTCATGGAAATGGTCCACAAGTTGGAATGATTGTAAACTCTTTTGGAAATGATGCTGTTTTAAAACAAAATGGTTTTAATATGCCTTTCCCTGAAGCTGGTGGAATGAGTCAAGGATATATCGGTTATCATATGCAAAATGCTATATGCTCAGAATTAAAGAAAAATGGTTTAAATAATTCAGTTCAATATATTCTTACTCAAACTTTAGTTGATCCAAATGATCAAGCATTCAAAAACCCTACTAAACCTGTTGGACCTTTTTATAAAGATGAAGAATCTGCGAAGGCTGCTAACCCTGGTTCAGTAGTTGTTGAAGATGCTGGTAGAGGTTATAGAAAAGTTGTAGCTAGTCCAAAACCAATTGGTTTTCTTGGTATGGAAGGTATTAAGAAATCAGTTGAAAATAAGGTTGTAGTAATTGTTGGTGGTGGTGGTGGAATTCCAACCATCGAAACTAACAATGGTTATGAAGGTGTTGATGGAGTTATTGATAAAGACTTTGCATTAGCACTTATGGCTGCAAATCTAAAGGCTGATAACTTGATTATCTTAACTGGTGTTTCAAGAGTTGCAATTAATTGAGGGAAACCAAATCAAGAATGATTAAGTGAAATGACTGTTGCAGAAGCTGAAAAGCATATTGCAGATAATCAATTTGCTCCTGGTTCAATGTTACCAAAGGTTCAAGCTGCAATTATGTTTGTAAAAAACAATCCTTCTGGTAAGGCGATAATTGCTGACTTAAAAGAAGTTGAAGATGCTATTGCCGGAAAAACTGGTACTGTAATAAAAGCTAATTAATTTTATTAATAATTAAATAAAAAAACAATTATAAAAGAACCCTTAATGGGGTTTTTTTATTTTATATTATTTGAAGTTAATAGCATGTGTTTTCAATTTATTTAAAATCGGAAATAATTTAACATTATCAAAATCCTTCACTGTCATTAAAGATATGAATCCATTCTTAGCCACAACATTTTTACACTCAGTCAAATTAATTACTTCTTGAATCAAATTTCTAATTTCTTCATTGTTAGTATTTTTATCAAAATGAATGTCCTTATTTTCGATTGCAAGAAAATAAACTTTTCCTGAAATATCTCTCTTTTGAAAATCAACATAATTAATAGGAACATTTACAGTTTTTCTAGCTAGGTGTGAATATGCACTCACATATTTTACTTTTTGAATTACATCATAACTATATGCATCAATTCAAGCTTCATAAACTCCATAATCATTACATTCAAATTTTCTAACAATATGCATTGTTTCAGTATTTCTTTCTATCATTTTTTCGCATAATATTTCATTAATAACATATTGAATGAAATAAGTATTAATTGATTTTTTTTCACTATTAATTTTATCTATTAATGATCTTTGATCTTCAGATTGGATTATAGGTATAATTGTCATAAAAGATAATGAATCATATCAATTACGGAAATAAGAAATTAAACTTTGCTCAAATTTAGTTTTGAAGTCAGAGAATGTAGTATATGGATTTGTATTAAAATTATAAATAACACTATCATTAAACCTTGATATATCTAAGCAATTTCTTTCAGAACTAAAGAATAGGGATTTTTTAAGAATTTTATAGTAGTCCCTTGGTTCTTCATTGTTGTTTATTTTCAAATACAATTCTTGAAAATATGGAGTAAAAACCATCCTTATTAAATGTTCACTATTATATGATCATGAATAATGTTCTTGAAATTCTTCATTTTCAAATTTTATTTGATCTTTTTTTACATTATGTTTATCCAAAAATTTACCACTATAATAGTTTTTAAACTTAAATTCTAACTCTTGAACATATTCACTAAAACATCAAATATTTTGTTTGACACCAAAATCTACATATGGTCATTCAAAAGTAGCATTAACAACATCAGTATATGTTGAACCATTACTTGTGTAAGTAATTGTAGTAGATCCTACATATTGTTTCATATATGTTGAATAGGTAAGTTTAGCACAATTTATTACTAGATTATTATTAAATACACCTCAAGAAGAATTCAATGTACAATTATTTTCATCATTAACAAAATTAAATACTGATAAAGCTTTTATATTTGAAATCAATTCATCAGTTATAAAACCATAATCAATATAACCCAAAATATTCATTAAAACATCATTAATAAATTTTGTTATTGGTAATCTAGAAGTTATCTTTTTATTTTCATCCAACACTTCTTTTTCTTTCACAAATAATTCATTTAGTAGGTTGTTCTTTTTTAATTTAATTTTTTTAATTTTTTTTAATAACAAAATACCAGGGTAAACAAGTAATAAGAAAGCAAATGGAAGAATTAAACAATATAAAAAATGAGCAAAACCATTATATTCTTTTTTATATTTTGATTTTTGCTTAATTAATTCATTGTACTTAGTATGTTGAGAAGCAATAACATCATCAATCAAATTAGTAAACAACGAATTGTATTTATCATTTATTTTTTTTATGAATGTGTCTTGTCAATTTCTATCATCATAACAAGTATCTATTGCTTTAAATTTCATAACTAAAACTCAATTTTAATGTCTTTTTTTACTTCATCATCAACTGCAAATAAAGGAACGCCTTCATAATTATTTTTTGCTGCAATAACTGAAGTTGGAAAAGTATAAATAAGTTGATTAAATGAGGTGACATTAGCATTATACAATCTTCTAGAGGCAGACAATTCTCTCTCAATCATAGAAACTTCATTCATTAATTTATTAACAGAATCATCAGCACCTAATTGTGGATAAGCTTCCATGGTAAAGTTTATTGATCTAGAAAGATTATCTAAAGCACTAGATTTTTCAATAACATTATTAGTATTACCACTTCGTAATGAGGCTATGTTTGAAAAAATTTCTTTATTGAATTTAACATGATTTTTAACAGAATCTACTAATTTAATTAGTGTATCAAAACGTTTTTGTAGTTGAACATCAATATTAGAAGCTGATTCATTAATTTTAATTTGCATTCTATTAAGTGTGTTTTTTCTAGATACCAATCAAAAAATAGATGCACCCAAAGGAATTGCTAGTATAACTATCATTGTTCAAAAACCAATCTTTGCTCCAGTTGAAACTGTAACTCTACCTAAATTGTTATTTACATTAATATCATGTTTTTTACTTTGTTCTTTTCCAGAATATAACACTATAAATCCTTAATTAATAATAGTATAACAATATTAATTATATACTATTTTTCTTATCTAAATAAATTTTAATAGCAAGAATATCAGACATTGAAATACCACTAATTCTAGTAGCTTGATCTAAATCATAAGGTTTAATCTTATTTAATTTTTCAATAGCCTCCAAGGAAAGATTTGAAATACATTTATAGTCATCAATTTTTGTTAAGAGATATTTATCAAGAGAATGAATTTTGTCGATTTCTTCTTGTTGTTTTTTAATATATCCATCAAACTTGATTCTTATATTAATTTTCATTATTAATTCTTCATTTAGATTATTTTTATATTTATTTGGTATTAGATGTAAAATTGTTTCTAATTTTAGTTCTGGTCTTTTTAAATAGTCATACAATGATTGATTAGTTTTTGTTGTATTAAATGATAATTCCTTAAACATACCTATAGTTTTATTTTTTAATCAGTTAATCAACTCATCAATTGTTTTTTCTTCCAAAAGAAACATTTCATAATTTTTGGTTGAAATCATTTTATTTTCATAACCATATTTTAGTAATCTAACGTCAGCATTATCATTTCTAAGATATAATCGATATTCAGCCCTTGATGTTAATAAACGATATGGTTCAACAATTCCTTTTGTTACTATATCATCAATCATTACACCAATATATGATTCATCTCTTCTAAGTATTAATGGTGGTAAATTATCATAATTGTTAGCAACATTGATAGCTGCAATTAATCCTTGAGCAGCAGCTTCTTCATATCCACTAGTACCATTTATTTGGCCAGCTAAATATAAATTTTTAACAATCTTTGTTTCTAATGTTTTATATAACTGTGTAGGATCTATAGCATCATATTCTATCGCATATGCATATTTTGTTATTACACAATCACTTAACCCTGGTAATGTTCTAACCATTTTTTCTTGCACATCAACAGGCATTGATGTCGAAAAACCACCAAGATAAATAGTATCTAATGACATAGACTCAGGTTCAATAAAAATTTGGTGTCTTGGTTTATCACTAAATTTAACAACCTTATCTTCTATTGAAGGACAATATCTTGGACCTATACCATTAATTAATCCACCATACATTGCAGATTGGTGAATATTATCCATTATTAATTTATGTGTTTGTTCATTTGTATGAATAATATAGCATGGTAATTGTTTGCTAAAATCTAAATATTTTTTTTCAAAATGATTAAAACATAATTTCATATCACTACCAGGTTCAATTTGTAATCCATCATAATTAATACTATTGCTTAGAATTCTAGGTGGTGTACCTGTCTTTAACCTAATTAAATTAAACCCTAATTTTTTTAATGAAATAGAAAGTGTTTTGGAAAAATCTAAACCATCAGGTCCTTCTAATTTAATATCATCACCACGATATGTTATAGAATTCATATATGTTCCAGTTGTTAAAATAACATATTTAGCATTAATTTTCTTTTCTTTTGTAATAACACCATTTACAACAAAATCATTAATTATTAAATCTACCACTTCATCGATAATTAATGATATTTTAGATTTAGCTATTTTTTCAACAAACCATTCATGATATTTTACTTTGTCTATTTGAGCTCTCAATGCTCAAACACCAGGTCCCTTTGATGTATTTAATAATTTCATTTGAAGTTGACAATTATCAGCAGCAATTGCTTGAACTCCTCCTAGGCAATCAATTTCTCTTGTAACTATTCCTTTTGCAGGTCCACCAATGCTTGGATTACATGGCATTAATCCAATTGATTTCTTATCTAATGTTATCAAGCAAGTTTTTAAACCTCTTTTTTCACAAGCAAATGCTGCTTCCAACCCTGCATGACCCGCACCAACAACCACAACATCAAAATTTAAAATATTAATAATGTAACTCCTAGACCAATACCAAATAACAATGTTGTAGTTGTTATGTCTAACAATGTGGCTAAAATTGGTGCAGACATAACTGATGGGTCTATATGCATTTTAACCGCAAGAATTGGTAATGATGAGCCTAACAATTTTGATAAAATGATTGAGATAAATAATGTCAGTGAGGATGTGGCTGCAATAATAATTCTATGAGTATATGAATCAATAGGACTCATTAGCACCCCATCTACTAACAATTGATCATTAAAAAAACAAGCATAATAAACTACAAGACGTATAAAATTGATTAGTGCTAATATTAAACCAATACAAAAACCAACATAAAGCTCTTTTCTGATAGCCTTTGCATATTCTCTATTTGTTATATCACCAATAGAGAGCGCTCTAATGATGGAAGCAGATGATTGTGAACCAGCATTTCCTGATGTTCCTGTCAAAACAGGAATTATTGGTACTAGAAGTAGTGTTGATAAACCACTTGTTCATTGATCACCAAGAAATTGAAAACGATCAATAATAAAACTAGTAATTGTTGCACTAATCATAAGAACAATTAACCATAATATTCTTGACTTAACAATATTCTTAACCGGTGCATTTAGATAAGGAAAGGATAACTCAGCCATACCATACATCTTATAAATATCATCTGTTGTTTCATCCTGAATTGCTTGAACGATGTCACTATTTTTAATTACACCTTGTAATACACCATTATGATTGCATACAGCTAAAGTATCTATTGTATATTTATCAAACATTTGTATGACCTCATCGATGCTACCTTTATGTGTTATTGAAATTGGATTAGTATCAGATATAGTAATAACTTTATTTGAATATTTATTAGCAAAAAATATATCATGTAATTTCACACTACCAACCAACTGATTATCATCATTAACAACAAATAGGGTGTTTATATTTTCAACATTTAGCATTTCCTTCTTAACAACATTCAAACATTTATTAATTGTTCAATTTTCATTTAATGTCAAAAATTCAGGGTTCATAATATGACCTACTTCATCCTCATCATATTTTGAAATTCTTTTAACCTCTTGTCTTGTATCACTATCAACATTTAATAAAATATCCTTTGCAAACTCTTTGTGTTCATTAATCAATTGAAAGATTTGATCAGGTCATAATCCTTTTAAAATCGATTTTAATTCACCACTTCTTGCAATAGCTAATACTTCATCAATCTTAGAAAAATTCAAACTTAATAATAAATTTTTCGTTTTTGTTTGACTAGCTGCCACTAAAATGAATGTAATCAATTTAGCATCATCTATTTGATTAACAGATTCAATTAAATCATTTATTGGATTTTTCTTAATTATTTTTATTGTACCAGCAATATCATAATTCTCTGCTACCTTAAGCAAATTAGTTGTTATAGTTGTTTTTTTCTTTGTCTTAATGAATTTCACATCAATTCCTTATTACATGTAAAATTATATGATATATCATATAATAATATATATAAATTTATTATGTGCGGTATAGTTGGTTATATTACAAGAAATAAAAATGCTATAAATGAATCCATAGAAGTTTTAAAAAAATTAGAATATAGGGGATATGATTCATCTGGGATTGCCTACTATAATGGAAATGATTTTATAGTAAAAAAAGCAAAGGGTAAAATCAGTGAATTAATTAAAAAAATTGATTTAAACTCTTTGTCATCTTTGGCTATTGCTCACACTCGTTGAGCAACACACGGAGAACCAAATGAGCAAAATGCTCACCCACACTATGATGATAATGTCATTCTTGTTCAAAATGGAATTATTGAAAATTTTAATAAATTGAAAGAGGAATTATTATCAAAAGGTAAAAATTTTTATTCTGAAACAGACACTGAAGTTATTGCTAAATTAATTGACTATGAATATACCAACCATCATGATCCAATATTTGCAATTAGAAAATCAATTGAACATTTAAAAGGAGCATATGCTGTTGCTTTAATATTTAAGGATATAACTGATAAAATTTTTACATTTGCTAAAGACGCACCATTAGTTATAACAAAAAATGAAGATGGTTATGTTGTTTCCTCTGATGTTAACTCTATTGGTAACTATAATAATGAATTTTGGTTTTTAAATAGTGATGAAATTGCTATTTTGTCTAATGATAATATTATTTTTTATGATAAACAAAATCGACCATTTAACAAAAAGTCAAAAAAAATAGTTGTTGATTACAAACAAAATAATAAAAATGGTTTTTCAACATTTATGCTAAAAGAAATTAATGAACAACCTTCATTATTAATTGATTGTTTAAAAAATCATTTAGATAAACATAACAATATATCTTTTGATTATGATAATCTTAATCTTAATGATTTAACAAAATTCTCAAAAATAAGAATTATCGGTTGTGGTAGTGCTTATAATACTGGATTGAATGCAAAGTATTTTTTTGAAGAATACGCTAATATAAAAACTGATGTATTAGTAGCTAGTGAATTTAGATATAACAAGTTCATAAAAGAAGATAATGTTCTAAATATTATTATTTCTCAATCAGGAGAAACTGCAGATTCTATTGCCTGCTTAAGAATGATTAAAAAGCAAAAAGAATGTGTCTTATCTATTACAAATAATGTAAATTCAACAATTGCTAATGAAAGTGATTTTATTATTAATATGAATTGTGGTGTTGAATATGCTGTTGCATCCACTAAATCATATATGATATCTACTTTTATTTTAAACCTATTGGCTATCAAACTAGGTCAAATGAAAAAATGCTTTTTATTTGATATAAATGAAGTTATCAATCAAGCATATAATTCTATTTACAAATCACATGATATTTTAGATTGTTTAGATATTCAAGAATATTGCAAGAAATTTAGCGAATTCAAAAACATATTTTTTGTTGGTAGAGGTTTAAATTATTATCTATGTTGCGAAGCTGCTTTAAAATTAAAAGAGGTTAGCTACATCAATTGTAATGCTTATCCTGCTGGTGAGTTAAAGCATGGTCCAATATCATTGATTGACGATCAAACTTTAACCCTTGTAATCATAAATGACATTTCTAACACAAATGAAAAGGTTTATTCTAACATTAAAGAAATTATTGCTAGAAAAGGTAAGGTTGTAGCTATTGCTAATAGTGAAGTACAATCATATATAACTAATAATGACTACCATATAAATAATTTTGCTGATAATAATTTTTTTAGCTATATAAAAACCATATATATTTTTCAGCTTATATCATTCTATGTTGCTTTATACTTAGGAAATGATGTTGATAACCCAAGAAATTTAGCCAAGTCAGTTACAGTTGAATAAAACATTATCGTTCATATTCATTAGATTGATCTCTATGCTTTTTGGAAACATTACACTTAATATGCACAGCCCTAAGATTATGAATCTTAGTACTACCACCATCTTTTTTTGGAACAATTAAATCTATATTTCATGAATATTCACTATTCAAAGTTTTTTCATTAGTAAAATGTGAACCATATAACATTAATTTGCCACAAATTGGGCAAATTCTATGATTTCTAGGATTACAATCTTGTCTCTTGCAATCGCACTCTTTAGCAGATTTTCACAATCTTTCAGTATTATCTCTTAACAAAATAAACTCCTATTTCCTAATAATTATACTTAATTTTTTTTAAATGGAATAATGATATAATATACTTATATGGTTTATTTGACATATGATGTTTTGTTCCTTGATTTAGATGGCACTTTACTTTCTACATTTAAGAAAATATCCAAAAAAAATTTACAAGCCTTAAAATATTTTTCTGAACTTGGAGGTAAGGTAGTTATTGCTACCGGAAAAACATATAGTAATACAAAAAAATATATAAATCAGTTAAATAGTATACTGGCTCATCCAATTGAATTTTGTGCATGTTTAAATGGGAATACTATTTATGATTTAAGAAATAATAAAGAGAAGATTATTTATGAAGGTTTAATTCAAAACAGTGATTGCAAACAAATATATCATGCATGTAAAAGGAATAAAGTTGCATTTGTTCCTTATACAAAAAATGGAGTTGAAAAAGGTAATATCCATTTAACTAGTGGTGCTAATTTTCTTTCTTTCTTCAATCGTTTTAATACATGAAATATAAGAAGATTAGATACCTATCAAACTATGTCCTGTTATAAAATTAATTTATTTGCAAAAAGTTTTTTTGCAAAAAAAATAAGACTAACATCATCACAACTTGGTGATAATAAAAACATTGATATTTTAAAAACAAAAAAATTATTTTATGAAATAGTGCCTCATAATTCTGATAAGGGTAATGCATTAAAGATCATTTGCAAACATATGAAAATTCCAATAAACAAAACAGTTGCTGTAGGTGATTCACATAATGATTTACCAATGTTTAGAGTTGCAGGATTAGCTGTTTCTGTCAAAGCAAAAACATATGAATTTAAAAAAGTGTGTAATTTCTTTGTCAAGAGCAAAAGAAATAAAGTTGCTAATGCTATCAATAAATATATAATTTAACTAATCAATGAAGCAACAGCTGCAATCATTATTGCATTATCATTTGTTAATTCTTTCTTTGGTATATAAATTTGTTTGTCTTTGAATTCATTTTCTATTCTTTTTCTTAATAAGTTATTTGCACTAACTCCACCACCAATACTTATAGCTGCATTAGGATATTTATTAACATAGTATTTTAGTTTTTCAATAACAATATCTATAGCTTGTTTCTGAAAACTACTAACAATAGAAACTGTATCAATTTGTTCATTTTTCATCCTTTTAGAATTAATATAATTTAGAACAGCAGTTTTTAGTCCACTAAAAGAAAAAGGTTCATCATTATAAGAGTCTTTATTAATAAAAGAAATAGTTGCACAATTTTCATCATACATTTTATCTATCATAGGACCACCAGGATAACCAAGACCTAATTCTCTAGCGATCTTATCATAACATTCCCCTAAAGCATCGTCAGTGGTTTCGTTTATTACTTTTATATTCATAATATTATCAACAAAAAAGATTGAAGTATGTCCACCAGAAACAACCAAACTCACAATAGGATATTGAATATCAGAAACAAAATCTCAAAATGAAAAAATATGACCATGTAAGTGATTAATCTTTAACAATGGTTTGTTGTATAGAAATGCCAAAGTGTGTGCAAGTGTTTCACCAACATTTAAACAAACTCTTAATCCTGGTTCATATGTGTATGCTATATAATCTAAATCTTCAAATACTACATTGGTTTCTTTAATTAATTGTTTCAAAGCTTTAATAATATTTTCTTCATGTTTTCTAGCAGCTAATTCTGGAACAACTCCCCCATATTCTGATTGTTCGTTAGCAGATGAAATGACAACACTAGAAGCAACATAATCTGTTTGAATAAGTGCTAAACAAGTATCATCACAACTAGTTTCAATTGATAAAATAAATTTTTTCAATTCAGTAGATTTAATCATGTTTATATCATATAATAAAAATTATATTTTTAAAATATATTAGAGAAATATTAATATTGATATACTATTATAAATAATATGAACAAAACTATATTAAACAAAATTAGGCATGATGGATTTAAGGTTAAAAAACCAACTAAAATAATTGAATACATAAACAAATATGGATATTATCGAATCATTAATTGTTATGGTAATTATTTGAAAAATAATTATAAAAAATGTAACACAAATGACATTATTAAAATTTTCGAATTTGATAAGAAACTTGCCAATATTCTTGCTGGATATTTATTTGATTTTGAACAACAATTAAATGCAATTGCAATCAATGTTATTATTGAACTAAATAATCTTAATGATGATTATGTATTAAACATTACAAATAATCCTGCATATTCCAATTTAAGAAATAAAGGTTTTGCAGATTTCAATAATGAAATTTATGATAATGCAAAATCGTGTAATCTAATTAATGATAACATTGATCCAAGAACATTGCCCCTAAAAGTTTTAAGTGTTTGTTGATCTTTTCATACACTTATTTCATTTATTTATTTACAAAACGATGATATTATTTGTCATATTGCAAAAAAATTTAATTTAGATGCTAGTGCTGAAGAATTTATATCAATGTGTCATTCAATAAGAAAATTTAGAAATATTTTAAGTCACAATGGTTTCTTCTTTAAAAGTCAATTAAACTTCTATCGAAGAGAATTTAATAATGTTTTAAATAAAAATTTATCTACCAACTACAATATTGATACAAATATTACTATCTACAAATTAATTATTGTTTTAGAGAAGATTCTTGATAAAAACATTAGAACAGATCTCTTAAAATTAATCAAAAAAACTAAATTAAAATCTCATCAAAAAAACATAATATTAAATGATATTGGTTTTTAAATATTTACATTTTTATAATAAATAAAAAATAAATGCTATTATACAATAACATTTATTTTTTAATTTTATTTAGAATAATAATTATATTAATATACTTTTATATATTATTTTATTTCATCTCTTCAAAGTGGCATAGACATACATCTAGCAGAACCCATACCTAAT
>CASEIK010000017.1 GCA_949288005.1 uncultured Mycoplasmataceae bacterium
TGAATTTTCAATAATTGCCTTTGATAAATTCTTGAATAAATTATTAATATCATCCATAGAATCTAATTTTAATGATTTTGCTAATTCTAAATATTTATTAGCATCAAATTCTTTTTTTGACATAAAAACTCCTTAATAAAAATTTACTTTTTATTTTAGAGTTTCCCCAAAACTTAATACATTACCTGATAGAAATTTATTAATTAAGTTAAATAAAATATTAAAAAACGCAAAATTTTTCTAATGGAGGTATTAAATTTTATATTTAATCACTTTATATATTAAAAACTTTTATAATATATATGTCAATATATTGTATGTATATATTAATTAGTTTACCTAATTCAATATTCAATTACCTGATTCAAGAAACTTTGTGTTAATAAATATGCTTAAAATTATCAAATTTTTCAAATACTATGGCAACATTGGTAGCGATAGTTTTTAATTAAATAACTATCATTGGAAATTTGGGTTAAATAATAAATTTCATGAGTGAACTTTTTGTAATGATAATCAATTATTTCTATAAAATTTAGCAATTTTAAAATATTTGTTAATAATGTTTTTATTGATTCAATAACTATAACTAATTCTATTACCGTATTGAACCTTGGTACTTGTGATGTTAAAGTGAGTTATACAATAATCTCTAAAAATCTTTCAAACAAATGTTTAAATTAATAAATAAAAAACTAAAAACATTTATTCAAATTTGCTAAAATCTCAATAACAATTTATGACTACTATTTCAAAATAACTAAATATAGTAACTAATATATATATCAATTAGTATCAAAAATTATTTATGATATTTGATATTGTTGATAATTGTAAAACTACGATATATTTGTTCTAATAAAACAATCCTAATTAATTGATGTGGAAAAGTTAATTGAGAAAACGAAAGGCAAAAATGACATTTATTTTCAATTTCTTGATCTAAACCATGAGAACTTCCGATTATGAAATTGATATATTTGTATGAACTATTTAAAATCCATTCTTCTATTTTTTTTGAGAAATTAATAGAATCTAGTTGCCTTCCTTTGATGCTCAAACAAACATTGAATGAGTTATCAAGATATTTATGCAATAAGTTAGCCTCATTTTTTAGAGATTTCTTAATAGTATCATGATTCTCTTGCCTAAAAGTAATTTCATTAATTTCTACAATAGAAGTTTTGATAAATTTTTGAATTTTATTTAGATATTTATTGCAAAATATTTTTGATTCATTATCATTTAATTTGCCTACACAGATTATTCTTAATTCCATATCTTATTCCATCTATTAACTATAAAACATAAATCTGAATAATATTAAAAATATAAAATATTTATATTGTTATCTATATTTAAAATTTAAATTTTTTTATTTAATGATATTGCAAAAAGTAAGTTAATGTTTGTTATCTAAAATTTATTTATAATTATTCCTATCTTTTTTTAATATGTTTTTAAAAAAAGATAATAATTAATATAAAATATTCATTAAGAAAGAGGAATTTATGTCTGATTCAATCAAAAATTGTAAGATAACAAACATTAAGAGAAACATTATAGTTTGAGCTCTATATGATGATGCTGAATCTTCATATAAGAAAGCAATAAAAAAATATTTCAAAAATATTGATGTTCATTCGGTTGGTATAAACAATGTTACTTTTAGTGAAAAACAAAATTTCTTTTACCATAAAATTGACTTATCACTAAATAACTTTAATCTAATTGATGATTTGAAGAAATTACCAAAACCAGATATTATATTAGCTTCACCACCATGTGAAAGTTGAAGTGGTGCTGATTGTGCTGGGAAAATGTTTAGATCCATTGATAAGAATGGTAATTGGATTGTTAAGAATAAAAAGTATTATGATAAATATAACAAAACCGCTCACCCAGTCAAAAGAAGATATTTTATTCAAAAAGAAAGAAGTAGATTAATTGGTGAATCTACAATTGGTGGAACAATTGAAATAATCCAACACTTTAAACCAAGTATATGAGTAATTGAAAATCCTCAAAGTTCTAAAACATGACAGTTTCAAAAAAATCATTGAGATTTTAATGGAATTGAGAACTTAACATATTATTCAAGTTATGATAAAAATTTCTCACCAAAACCAACAATTTTTAAAAGTAACATTCATTTAAATTTGTTATCTATTAAACAAAAAGGAAATAGAGATCATATGGCCAAGGGTTCATATGGTAAGAGAAGTTCTATACCTGAATTATTAATAAAACATATTGTTAATGAGTGTATTTTGCACATAGAGGGCACTTATGATAAATAAAGTCATTAAGTGTTTTGAATTTATGAAAAATCAAATGAAAACAAAGAGTTGATTATCAGTGTTAGGTACATCAATTCTAACTTACTTCAAAGAAATTAATAATATTCAAAATTTGCGATTACAAGCAACAACAATTAATTTAAAAGATAATGAAAACATAAAAATATTATTAAAAGTCATTTTTGGTGATAACCATAATAAAAGTGAGAAAACCGCTAAACTTAAACAAAGATTTTATTTTTGAACATTGATTGGTGTAACAAGATGTGTTAATGATAATCAATATATTTTTGAAGATAATTTTGAAATCACGAATAATAATATTTTAACCTTTCTAATTAATAATGGAATTAGATTAATCAATAGTGAAGTAGATGTAAAATTAAGACCCATTGTTAAAGTTTTTTGTGGTTTTATTGTTTATGTTTCTTATAGAATTATTGATCAATTAAGCTTTAAAAAGATTGTTGATAATTTAAATGAAGGTACAAAAACAAAAATTGATAAAATTTTATCAATTCAACCTAGTAGAACTAAACCGACTATTGAGAACTCAACCTTTGATCCTTTTTTCGAATATTTTTGTAATGATTGAACTATAGAAGATTTGATGTATTTATATGATTGTATTCTTGAAAATAAAAAATGAGAGAATAGTAGAATAAAAATTCTATCAAGATCATATGATGATTATATATTTATGTCTAAATCAACTGATGATGTGATTGATAAAATAATTGAAGAATGAAATGAAATAAAGAATAAAAAAACTATTGGAAATTATTTTAATGCAATTGATTGATTGAAATCACAAATAAGATATAACTTTAGTACAAAGATTAAAAATAATTCTGAAGATGGAGATTTAGTATTTTTAGATGGTACTAGCAATCAAAATAAATTAGTACTATATGAGGTAGCACATGTTTTATCTGTCGCTGAAACAAAAGATATTTTTTTAAAAGCACACGGGAAATGTAATGATTATTTGCGTGAAATTTTGCAAATATGTAGAAGTGATGAAAATGGACTTTATATACCATTTAGCTATCATAAACTTTTTGATAATGGTTATATCAAGATAGATTGAAATCAAGGTAAATTTGTTCTAAATACTACAGACGAACAAGAAATTTCAACAGTTGTTAACATTTATGGTTTTAATGAAAATAACAAATTTAGAGCAGAAAAATTTGAAGATATGAAGGTTCAAAAGAGAAATTATGACAAAATAATTGACTTAATTAATAATTTTAAGGATAGAAATTAGCATTTATTGGTTAAAACATAAATTATTTTGAAAGAAAGCAAAATTACTAAAATATAATAATTCTTATTCTATATATTTAAATTATGATAAAATATTACTTGTATTTTATTATATTTATAAATAAATATATTAAAATTTATATCAATTGTTATGAGGTATGTATGAAAAGAACTTATCAACCTAATAAGAAAAAAAGATTAAAAACACATGGATTTAGAAGCAAAATGAAAACTGCTGGTGGTAGAAAATTACTAGCAAGAAGACGTCTAAAAGGTAGACATAAATTAACTGTTTCTGATGAAGTGAGATAATTTTTGCAAAGATTAAATAGAATTTTAAAGAATGATGATTTTTCCAACATAATACAAACTGGTGATAGAGTTAGAACAGAGTATTTTAGTATATTTTTTCTTAAATCAGAATTATCACATTATCGAATTGGAATTACTGTTTCAAAAAAGATTTCAAAACTTGCAGTTGTTAGGAATAAAATAAAGAGAAGAATAGTAGCAATAATTAATAGTGATTTTGATAAAAAGGTTGTATTAGATATGATTATCATTCCAAATAAAAAAATATTAGATCTTACATATGGTGAAATTAAAAAACAATTGATTAAAACATTTACTAAGTTATACAGGTTAATATAAAGGAAGAGGTGAAAAGTGGGTAAGAAAGATAATTTTCAAGGATATTCTAAAATTATATTACCCTCTTTTGCATCATCATTTACGCCTGAAAATAAGCAAAAGAAACTATGAAAGACTATTTTAAAGCACACCTTAAGATGATTAAAGTTTGCAATTTATATTTTCTTGTTTGGTATAGGATTGTATGGTTGTGGTCAATCAATGGCTGAATATTGAGTTTCAAATAGTACTAACATAGGTGTAGGTTTAGAGGTTGGTTTTGCTCCTGGTACCACTGGTAACCCATTTTTTGACTTAATACCCACACCAGGACAAGCATTTTTCCCTTTTAATGAATTCTCCATGGATTATGGACCTTTTTATGCTTTGTTTGTATGGCCGTTCGCTAGATTATTATTAGAATTTATGTATGCAACCAGAAATTGACCATTAGGGTTAGGTGGTCTATTTGGAATTATTATTATCCTAATAATTATTAGATTAATTACATTTTTTATTTCAATTAGATCAACATTTCAAACTGAGAAAATGCAAGAAATTCAGGGTAAGGTTGCTGAAATTAATTCTAAGTATAAAGACTCCAAGGATATGCAATCACGGCAAAAGAAACAAATGGAAATAAATGAATTGTATAAGAAATATAAGGTAAAACCATTTGCGGCATTTGAACAAATATTTGTTACATTACCTATATTATTAATAGTATTTAGAGTTATTAATATTGTTCGCCCTTTGAAAGCAACTATTTTATTTGATATTTGAGATTTAGGTACTTCTCCTGTTCAAGCTATTTTTTCTAATTTTATCGATGGTGGTTGAACATACATTTTCTTCCTATTAATTGTTATTCCAACCCAATTTATATCTCAAAAAATACCACAAAAATTATCCAGAAAAAGAAGTCGTAATGCCCAAACAGTTGGAGTTCAAAACAATAAATCTTTGAACAGAACTAAAACCATATCAACTGTAATGAATGTATTTATGGCTATAATTGCTGCTGTTTCAGCTTCCGGTGTTGGTATTTATTGGTTCTTCTCTTCATTAATTTCATTACTTCAATCTTATGTTGTACATAGAATCATTATGGCAAGAAGAAAAGGTAAAACAAGTATTGAATCTAAACTTAGCAATTTAGGAATTAATAATGAATAAAAGTGAAGTTTCAAAATACTTAAAAAGCATGAATTTTGTTCCATCTAAAAAAATGGGACAAAATTTTTTAATTAATGATGGTATTAATAAGAAAATAATTGACGTTTGTGAGATTGATGCTAATACTAATGTTATTGAAATTGGTCCTGGTTTAGGCGCAATTACAAAAAACATCTTGAATACTACTGATCATTTTGTTGCTATTGAACTTGATAAGAGATTAGTTGAATTTTTAACAAAAACATATCCTAATTTGTGTTTATTTAATGATGATATTTTGAAATTTGATTTTGATAAAAATATTAATAAAAATTGGACAAATATCCAAGTTATAGCTAATCTGCCATATAGTATATCAAGTAAAATCATTATAAGGTTATTGAGGATTAAATCAATCACCAAAATTAATATACTTGTTCAAAAAGAAATGGCTGAACGTTTATTAGCAAAAAAATCTTCAAAAGATTATAATGCACTAACTGTTTTGGTTCAAACATTTGCTACAATAAGGCATCGTTTAACTGTCCCTAAATCTGAATTTATACCAATGCCAAATGTTGATTCATGATTTATAACAATAACAAAGACTGATGTTGCAATTGATTTTGATAGATATAGTAACTTTCTAAAACAATGCTTTCATTCAAGAAGAAAAAAAATGTTTAATAATTTAATTGTATTTTATTCAAAAGATTTAGTTCAAGAAATATATAATCATTTTTGTTTAGACATTAATGTAAGAGCTGAACAACTTAGTAAAGAACAATTTGTTGATATCTTTAATTTCATGGAGGCATAAATTGGATCATTTAATAGCTAAGGCAAAGGTAAATATTGGTTTGAATATTTTACGTTACAACAAAAAATATGGTAAACATAAAATTAGATCATTATTTATGTTAGTTGATGAATATTTTGATGAAGTTTATATTGATTACAATAAAGATAAAGATGATGTTTATTATATTATGAATAACCAATATATTTTTATTGAAAATGATTTAGTTATTAAGACCTTAAATTTTATGAAAGAAAGATTTAAAATTAATGATTTTTTTCAAATAACAATAGTTAAAAATATTCCATTTATGGCCGGACTCGGAGGATCAAGTAGTGATGCTGGTACAATTATTAAATTTTTAGTTTCTAAGTATAATTTGGTGCTAACAAAAAAAACAAAAAAAGAAATTGCAATTTATCTTGGTAGTGATGTTTGTTTTTTTGTTAGTGGATATGAGTTATCTTTAGTGAATGGATATGGTGAAAAAATAAAAAGAATTAATAAACAAAAACCAAAATATGAAATAATAGCTAACAATTATTCATGTTCTACTAAAAAGGTTTATGAAATTTTTAGAGAATGTGGTACTAGAACAATAAATGATTTTAAAAAAATTATCAATAATCTATTAAATATTGAGAAAGTGGAAATATATAATGATTTACAAAATTGTGCTCTAATGATTAATAAAGAAATGTTAAATTATTACAATGAACTTGCAAAAAATAAAAAAATAATTCTTTCTGGTAGTGGTTCATATTTTGTTAGTTTTACAAATTCTTAATTTTAGTTCTATGATAATCATATATTAATGTACTATTGGAAAATAAAATATCTACATTATAAAAAAATCTATTTTTAATAAATATTATTATAAAATTCAAATGTATGAAAGTTAGAACAAGATACGCACCAAGTCCTACTGGTTTTTTTCATATTGGTGGTGCTAGGACTGCACTATTTAATTATTTGTTTGCAAAACACCACAATGGTGTTTTTATAGTTAGAAATGAAGATACAGATGTTGAACGTAATGTTGAAGGAGGAATAGAATCACAATTATTCAACATTGATTGACTTGGATTTTCACCAGATGAGTCACCAATAAAAGGTGGTGATTTTGCACCATATCAACAAACAAAAAAAATTGAAAGATATCAACAATTAGCTAATCAATTATTAGAACAAAATAAAGCATATAGATGTTTTTGTACTAAAGAAGAATTAGAACAAGAAAGAAAAGTAGCAGAAGAAAATCATCAAACCCCAAAATATAATCGAAAATGTTTGCATCTTTCTCAACAAGAAATTAATGAAAAACTTAAAAATAAAATACCATATGTTCTTCGTTTAAAAATAGAGGATGGCGATTATGCTTGAAACGATTTAATAAGAGGTCCGATATCGATTCCTTCATCTGCAATGACAGACCCTGTTATTGTTAAGTCTAATGGAATACCAATGTATAATTTTGCTGTTGTTGTTGATGATTATGATATGCAAATTACCCATATACTTAGAGGAGAAGAACACATCTCAAATACTCCATATCAAATAGCAATCAAAAAAGCATTGGATTTTGATACCCAAGATATTAATTATGGTCACTTATCAATCATTGTGAATGAGTTTGGTAAAAAATTGTCAAAGAGAGATGTTAATTTAAAGCAATTTATTGATGATTATAGAAATATGGGATATTTACCAATAGCAATTACTAATTTCTTATGTTTGTTAGGTTGAACACCTAAAGATAATAAAGAAGTTTTAACCTTGCAAGAAATGATTAAAAATTTCGATTTAACCACTATTTCAAAATCACCTGCAAAATTTGATGTACCAAAAATGAATTGAATTTCAAACCAACATTTTAAATTGTTATCTGATAATGATTATCTAGATTTTGTTTCAGAATTTGTTAGTTCTAAAAATAAATGTTATTTGAACAATAAGGATGAAGTTTTATTACTTTTTAAGAATCAAATATCATATGCGCTTGAATTAAATGATTTAATTGATGATTTATTTAGTGATAGCGATCAATTAGATGACAATACTTTAGTTGAATTTAACAATTTAATTACCCCTATTAAACAAATAATTAATTTTGTTGAAGAATCTGTGAAAAATATTAACAATTTTAGTATTGTTGAAATTAAGAAAATAATTGATATTGTTAAAGAAAAATTTCAGCTTAATGGTAAGAGTTTATTCATGTCTATCAGAATTATTACTACATTAAAATCTCATGGTCCAGAATTAGCAAAAACAATTTTTTTACTATCACAAGATAAGGTTATTAAAAACATTATTACTATTAAGAGGTTAATTGATGAAAAAAAATAGAAACATAAAATCTAAATTTATTACAGATCCAATACATGGTGAAATAGAATTTACTGAAAACGAACATTGATTATATGAATTAACTCAAACCAAAGAATTTAAGCGATTGTTAAATATTCGTCAACTTGGTGAATGTTATCATGTTTTTTATTCTGCTACTCACACTCGTTTTTCTCATTCGATAGGTGTTTTTAATGTCTGTAAAATGTTTTTATCTCACTTAAAATTAGAAGAAACTATTTCAAAAGATGATTATAATTGTATTCTTGCTGTTGCATTGTTACACGATATAGGTCATGGTCCAATGAGTCATTCTTTTGAAATGTATACAAATCACAATCATGAAGATATGACAATAAAAATTATTAAATCTCCAAAAACTGAAATTAATAAAATTTTAGTTAAAAATAAGATTAATATAGAAAAAATGGTTGATATCATGGAACATAGAAATATCCCTAACTTTTATTATCAAATAGTTTCAAGTCAAATTGATTCTGATCGTTTAGATTATCTTTTAAGAGATAGTTATTATGTTGGAACTAAAAATGGACAAATTGATATTGGTATTATAATCAAATGATCATTGATTGATGATGATAATATTGCTTTTAATAAAAAAGCTATTTCATTATTGGAAACAATTTTGTTTGCTAGATATCAAATGTTCAAACAAATTTATTTAAACCCAAAAACTGTATGTTATGAGGAAATTGTTAAAATGATTTTTAAACGATTATTATATTTAAAGAAAAAGAATTTTGAATTCAAAGATAGTAACAATCTTTTATATCTTTTAAACCCCTTTTTTAATGGTGATCAATATGATATTGAAACCTTTCTAAAATTAGATGATTTGAATTTTTTAACTTTACTAAAATCATTGCTAAATGAGGATGATGATATATTAAAAAAATTATGTAGTTCATATTTTTATTCGAATGAATTTATATGTTCTAAAGATAAACCAGATGATACAAAGATTGATCAATGTGAATATTTCCACAATGAATTTATTTTGAAAAATTCTTTTTATGATCCTGATGAAGCTATTTATGTATATGATGTAGGTGAAGCAACTATTGAAGATGTTAAAAAGTATTTTAATATTTTTTCAAGTTCAAACTTGCAAAAACCTATGAAGGAAAAATTTTATTTTTACAAATTAAAAAATTAATCTATCACAACTCCTTTAACAACATCTGGTAGTTCATCTTTTAATATTTCCTCTAATCCTTCATTATATGTATCTGTCACAAAAGCACAGTCAATACAAGCTCCTAGAATCTTGATATGGACATATCCTTGTTCAAATTTAACAAATTCTAAATCACCACCATCTTGGTTTACATATATTCTTATTGAGTCTATCACTTCATTTATCTTATCTATTATTTCTTTTTCGTTGTATTTCATTTTTATTTACCAATATAGTAATTATTATATATTGATTGTTTTCAACAATTACTTTAAATGTAATTTTATGATTAGTAGTTAATAAACAAAAACAATTTATATTCCCATCACTATAGTTAAAAACAGATTTTTTAAATAATTTTTTTATTTCATATTGAAAAACTAAATCTTGTTCAGCATTAATTATGTTAGAAAGTCTTTGTTTTGCTCTTTCAAATGCATGTTTGGTAATAATTATATTTTTCATATTACTTTAATATTATCCCATTAGTGATAAGTTTAATAGAATTTTTCTTACTTTCATCTCATGGTATGATGATATCAACATTATATTTTAATGGTTCAATATAAAGCTTAAACATTGGTTTTACAATTGTTCTTCAATGGTGGATAACATCATCAATATTTCTGCCTCTTTCATGTATATCTCGTTCTATTCTTCTTAAAATACATTCATCTAATTGTGTATCAACAAAGACAGTTAAATCTGCCTTTGACATAATTTGTTTATTGTATAGTGAGAAAAGACCTTCGAAAATTACAATTTGAACATTATCTGGAATAATTATTTCTTCATCAGACAATTTACTTTGTTTAAAATCATATCTATAAAAACGAGTTTCAGTTTTTTTATCAAGAATATCAGATAGTTTATCTTCAAGTAATTTTCAATTAAAAGCATCAGGATGATCAAAATTTTTAATACCATTAGTAATAGGAATTTTATCTTTTTCATTATAAAAATCATCTTGAGAAATAATAACTGATTTGATATTTGGAGGTAATGATTTAATTATTTTGTTGCTTAAAGTGGTTTTTCCAGAACCAGATGCACCAGATACTATCAAAAAGAATGGTTTCTTTTCCATAACTAGATTATATATTAATTTTTAAGCATTATCACAATTAGTAACTACTCATTGAATATCATCGTCATCATCACATGAGTTAATAAAACGTTCATATTTTTCTTTGTATTCATCATTAATTGAAACATATCGATTAGCAACATATTTTATTTCTGCTGAAAATATGGGAATATTATTTTTTTCTATTTCTTCTGTGATTGCAAAAAATAGGTTTGGTTTACAATACATTAAAAAAGAATCTTCTTCTTCAATAAAATTTTCCAATTGAAAGTCAATTGTACAATTTAATATTTCTTCCTCATTTGTTTTTTGTTTATCAAGAATAAATTCACCCAATTCATCAAATATCATTTTTACACTATTTGGTTTAGCCAATTGACCATTTAATTTAGATAAATAACCTCTAATAGCACTAACTGATCTTTGTTCATTGTCAGTTAAAACCTTTATTAAGATTGCCATACCATTTGGACCATATGCCTCATAATAAATTTCTTTTAAGGAAGAAGCGTCTTTGTTTGCTCCATTAATGTTTTTTTCAATTGATTCTCTTGATAAATTATTTTGTAACGCTCTAGCAATGGCTGTTTTAAGCCGCGGGTTAGCTTCAGGATTAGGACCGCCGATTTTTGCTGCAGCTTTTATCTCTTTAGCACATTTCATTCACATTTTTGCTTGTGCTTGTTGTTTCTTGTTAATACCAGAGGCAATTAAATGTTTTCTTGGCATATATAAACCTATTTTCTCACAGTAGACATTATTGTCTTAGATTTAGAAGTCGAACTTACTTTTCTTTTAACAACTGGAATATTATTGCTAGTTGATGTTTTAGCTCTAGATTTACTATTTTCTTTTGCAGACTTCTTGATTTCATCTTTAGTTTCAAAACTTGGTTCAAAGTTAAAATTATCATTATCTAAGTTTAGACTAATCTTTGGTCTAAAAGGTTTAATGAATTCATATGAGTTGTTAGTTTGATTATCAATAGAGTTATTTAAAGATTCATCTGCAATACTAGATTGTTCTTGATTACCATTAACTATTTCACTAAATTTATTTACATAGTTAGGAATATTTAATGTATTAGGCGCCAGGTTTATAGTTGACTTAGTTTCTGGTTTTGATATTCCTATATTGCTAGTTGATTTATTGTTGGTATCTATTTGTTTTTTATTTTGAATTAATCTTGGTTTAATAGTTTTTAGATTGATTAATTCAGATGTTCTTTCAGGTTTTTGGAAATCAAACATACCATTATTTTTAGGAATATAATCATTACTATCACTAGTATTTGCCACCGTTGTTCCTGATGGAGATTTTCTTGCATTATTAACTGCATTATTTTTTATTTCTGAAAGACTAACAACACCTAAACCTCTCGATGATTGATCATTATTAGTTAATTGTGAGTTAACTTTTTGGTAGTTATTGTTCATATTGTTAGAAAACTTTCCGTCTACAATTGGGGAATTGTATTTTGCACCTTGCTTTGTATATTGATTATTTACTTGAATAGTTGATTTAACAATTTGATCTACAACATCACGATTGTTAGTTGATTCGATATCACGGTTATTAATTAAGTCAACAATGTTATAAACACTAGGTGATTTAATATATTGTTTGTACTCAATATTAGAATTAACATTTTGTTTATTAAATAATTGTTTTTGTTTGTTTGTGATGCTTGCAACATTTAAGCTATTATTCATATCATCTTTTTGGACATTATTAAATATTGAATTATTGTTAGCATTATTAAATAATTTATCAAATTGATTAATTGTTTTATTTTGTGGCTTAAACTCATCTCTAGTTGTTTTGTTGTCAACAAAACCTTGAGTATATGAATTAGCATATATAGGTTGTTGATTATTAATCCTAGTATCAAAAGGATTAGTTAATTCTTGATTATTTTGATCATTATTTTTATATTGAATATTTTGGAATTTATCTCTTAAATTAGTGTTATCTAGATTAGGTGCTGAAATAGTGAATCTATAGTTATCATCATATTGATTATTAGTTTTGAAAAACTCTAAATTACGGTTGTTATCTTGAATCATATTTATGTAATTTACATCATCATTTTTAATATCATTATTTAATAAGAAATCATTAACTTCTTCAGTTACTTTATCATTCATTGTAGAATATTTTTTTGATTCCATAGCTATTTGAGCTAGTTCTTGTTTTTTTAAGTTTTCATCATAACTATTAGCTTCAAAGAAGTGTACAATTTCATCAAATAAATGTTTTTGTTCAATAGTCATTTCATTTTCTTGCAAATCCAAAAAAGCCAAATAATTTTTCGATTCATTGTTTAAACACATGGTTTTAATGGCAAATGCTTGTTTTTCTGGTGGAAGAGTTTTAAGATATGAATCCAATAAAACTTTTCTTTCCTTATAATCTTCATAATATCTTAATGGAATAGTATTTTTTCAAATTTCTTTATATTCTTCTGGTACATTCATTACTTTAATAAATTCATTATCTATAGTATGTTCTTGTTGTGCATTATTTGCCATTGATAAACCAATTATTTTATCAACAGTATCTAGGTTAGTTCTCTTTATATCTTTATAAAAGTCACCTGTAATGTATGCATATCTTTCATTAAAATAGTTTCTTCCATATTTATCGACAACCCTACCTGTGAAATTTATATGTTCAAAAGGAAGTGAATCTCACAACACAGCTTTTCTTGATAAACGTTCATATTCCTTGTTACTTTTAAAAATCATACAACTCCTAATATATATAATTTTAGCAAAATCAAATAGTAATTTTTCTTTTAATATATGGGAAAAATCTATATTATTCATTGAATAATAAAAAAAATAGTTTTTTTGTTAAAATGTATTAGAGAGTAGATAAAGAGGTAAAAATGTCATTAACTTTAAATATCACAATTGAAATTCCAAAAAATTCAAAGGTTAAGTATGAATATGATAGAGAAACAGGTAATATTCAAGTTGATCGTATTTTATATGGTCCAAGTGCTTATCCACAAAATTATGGTTTTATTAAAGAAGCACTAGATTGAGATGGAGATGAATTGGATGCCTTAGTAATTGCAGACCAAGAGTTTTTACCAGGTGTTTCACTTAAAGCTAGAGTTTTAGGTGCTATGGAAATGATTGATGGTGGAGAAACAGATACCAAATTAATAACTGTTATTGATTGTGATCCAAGATATAGTCATATAAAAACACTTAAAGATGTTCCAAATCATTTATTATTAGAAATAAAAGATTTTTTTGAAACATATAAGAATTTGCAAAATAAATCTGTAGTTATTAAAGGTTTTAAAGATTTTGATTGAGCAAAAAAAGAATATGAAGAATGTGTTGATTTAATGAAGAAGTATGGTTCTATGGATAAAAAAGAATTTGTTGCAAAAATGCAAAAAGAACATCCAGAAAAATATCAAAAATAATTATTTACTATTTCTAAATAATATTACATTTATTATTAGTATTATATATAATATAAATGTTTGTTTTGGCGGTTTTGGTGAAGTTGGTTAACACGCCTGACTGTGACTCAGGTATGCGCGGGTTCGAGTCCCGTAGATCGCCCCATTATAACTAATCCTAGTTCTACTAGGATTTTTTTCTTTATTGAAATATAAAGTGCAACACTATTTAGATTATAACAAAATAAGTAGTTTGCATAGCAAAAGACCCCTGAATAAAGGGTTTTGTTATATAAGTGATACATATTTAGTTAATTTAGTATTGTTTTTTTATATTCATTACTACTTAATCAAGCGAATATTTTTCTTGGCATATTATTAATATTGTCTTGTAGTTTCTTAATCTCTTCATCAGTTATCAAATTGAAGTTTGTACCCTTTTTATATAAACGTCTAATTAAACCATTTGCATGTTCATTACTTCCTCTTTGATATGAAGCATAAGGTTCACAATAATACACTTTTATATCAAGTCAATTTGCTAATAATCCTATTTTTTCAAATTCTATTCCATTGTCACAAGTTATTGTTTTA
>CASEIK010000018.1 GCA_949288005.1 uncultured Mycoplasmataceae bacterium
TCTCCACTTCCGCCATTTTAATTTTTAACCCTTTATTAAAAGGGTTTTTTTATTATAATATAATTTAAATATATGAAAAATAAGTACAGATTTTATTTATTTATAATAATTTTATTTATTAGTTTATTGTTAATAATAACTACATTTTACTTGGTATATTATTAAAATCATCTATACCATTGCATTATTGTTTCAATGATCACTTTATATATTATTAATGGTTTAATTGCATTATGAATTGCTACTTCAAAAAATAGAACTTCACTAACTAAAACAACATGAATGTTGGCATTTTTTATGTTTCCTTTTATTTCATTAATAATTTATTTTATATGAGGTATATCACCATATGAAAATAAAACTATAAATGATTATAAAGAAACCTACAAAGAATATTTTCTCAATATCCCGATGATGTATATATTCATAATAGTTTTAAACATATCCACCGAATAATTGAATTAAAGCATTGTGAAAATAATCTTATTATCTAAATTCATCATATCAGGGATTTTAGATAAATCTATAATTTATTTTCAAAATCAATAACTAATTTTATATCCTAAATAGCTTCTAATAAATTCTTAATATTAATGTTACTTCAATAATATTTTTAATTAAAAAGCAAATTATGTGAAAATCCATTTTTATATTCAATTCTAGAATAAAAACTAGTTACACTGTTGTAA
Source organism: uncultured Mycoplasmataceae bacterium (assembly GCA_949288005.1). Classification (GTDB taxonomy): domain Bacteria; phylum Bacillota_I; class Bacilli_A; order Mycoplasmatales; family Mycoplasmoidaceae; genus Mycoplasma_L. The sequence continues at coordinate 690 of CASEIK010000018.1, forward strand.
TTATCATGGAAAATATTTGATTAAAAAGTGTTTGTTACTAAATTCATTAAGTAAAATAACTAAAAATAGTTATTACAGTAATAATATATATTACTAATATTGATGAAATTGCTTTATACTTTTAATTTTTTAATCATAAATGAATTACAAATTATTTTTGATAATTAAATATAACAATTTTTGAAAGCAAATAATGTTGAAACTTCATCGTTTGAATATTACACAAAAATAAATATTTTCTATATGAAAAAAATTAATCTTATTTTGTTATTTAGTACCAAACAATCGATCACCGGCATCACCTAATCCTGGATCTATGTAACCATTTGAGTTCAATCCTTTATCCAAACTAGCTGTGTAAATTGAAACATCACCATGAATAGATTCCAAATATTCAACACCTTCTGGAGTTGCAAGAATACATATAAAAGTTATTGAATTTGGTTTATATTTTTTAACAATTTCTATTGCTTTAGCTGCAGAATGACCAGTAGCAAGCATTGGATCTAAAATTAAAACATCAGACTCACCAATTGTTTTTGGCATTTTTTCAAAATAAGAAATAGGCATCAATGTTTTTTCATCCCTATATAAACCAATATGCCCTATTGAAGCTGTTGGAATTAATGATTTTAAACTATCAACCATACCTAATCCAGCTCTCAGAATAGGAACAATACATACTCTATTAGCTAACTTATATCCCACACATTCAGTAATAGGTGTTTTGATTATTTTTTCTCTTAAAGTCATATTTTTTGTAGCTTCATAAGCTAATAACATTGTTATTTCTTCAAGATTTGATCTAAATATAGTTGCTAAAGTTGTTTCTTTTCTCATTCTAGTCAACTTATCTTTTATCAACGGGTGATCAACAACTTTGAACATATAATATCCTTATTTATCATTATACACTTATATTTTAATATAAATTATTGTATAAGTTTTTTCTATTTAATAAAAAAACACATCAAAAGATGCGCTTTTTTTAAAATATATTAATTGTTAAATTAATTGTTAAAATTAAGCAATTTCAACCTTTGCGCCTGCTTCTTCAAATTTCTTTTTCATTTCAGCAGCTTCTTCAGGTTTAACATTTTCTTTAATAACTGAAGGTATGTTATCAACGGCAGCCTTTGCTTCCATTAATCCTAATCCAGTAATTTCTCTAACAACCTTAATAACAGCAACTTTGTTTCCACCTGCATCAGTCAATTTAACTGTTACTTCACTTGGAGCCTCTACAGCACCAGCACCAGCTGCAGCAACAGCAACAGGAGCGGCAGCACTAACACCAAATTCAGTTTCAATTGCTTTAATTAAATCATTAATTTCTAAAATAGTCATTTCTTTTAATGCTTCGATAAATTGTTCATTAGTTAATTTAGCCATAATTAATCCTTTCTTTTATGCATTCTTTGTTTCAGAAACAGCTTTTAATGCGTATAAAACACTTCTTATTGGTGAAGATAAACATGACAATAGCATTGAATATAATCCATCTCTTCCTGGTATAGAAGCAATTGATTTTATTTGATTAACATCTACAAAACTACCGTTAAAATATCCACCCTTGATTTTAACAAATTCATTTTTCTTAGTAGTCTCAACAATGTTTTTGAAAACACTTATTTCATCTTCAAACCCAAAAGCAATAGCATTTGGACCAACTAATAAAGAATCAAAATCTTTAATATTGCTAGCATCTAATGCTCTAGATAAAATATTGTTCTTCAATACATACATTTTTGAACCACTTTTTGTTAATTCTTTTCTAAGAGATGTTATGATAGCTGCATTAAGACCTTTATACTCAAATAAAATAAAAGATTTAGCTCTTTTAATTTCATCTGCGATTTTTTGAGTATCTTGTTGTTTCTTTTCGATAATCGCTTTCATATTAACCTCCAAAAAGCACAATATGCAAAATATCTAAATAAATATTTTTTACAAAATACCTTAGACATATGTAGATCATATATTAATAACTATTAATAACACACGATTTACACCTCGGTAACAAATTAAGACAAAAGTCAGTTACTTTCTTTGGCATATTGTATTTCTTATTATAGCATTTTTTATTATATTTTCAATCAATAACATAATTATTTATAACTTATGTACTTTAACATTTAATGAAAATTAAAATAATTAACATTAATAATCACAATTTAGGTTAAACTCAAGATAAATAAGAAAACATGATATACTTATATATATTTTTTTTAACAATTTATTATTTTGCATATATGTAAAATAATACTAATAATGCTTAATAAATGCTTGATTTTTAGTGTGTTATAATAATTGTAGTTGAAAATATTATCAACCATTTAAACTACTTTTTTTGATAAACCATGAGAAAAAACAAAATATTTAGAAAATTTATCAAGATTATCACTCCGCTTTTGTTGGTTTTAATATTACCTTCAATGGTTGATGCTACTAATTTTATAAAAAATAGTAAATTGGAGAATACAAATAATAATTTATTAGCATCTAATGAAAATACAAATACTAAAAATTCTAATGTGAATAACTCAAATGCAACGAATCTTAATAATGATCAACAAACAAAATCAACTGATATTTGTATGACAGGTGATTTTGTTGTAAGTAATGAAACAAATTTTAGATCACCAATTAGTGGTTCTAATAATAGGTTTTATGTGTCTGCTAGTAAAGCTAATGGTTATTGCGCAGGTTCAAAAGGTGTTTTAATTTCTCAAAATGGTTCAGCAGGCTTAACATTTTTAGATGCTGACAGTGGTAAAATTAAATGAACTGTTAAAGATGATGGTTTATTTAATGGTATAAAAGTTGGTGAGACAAATTATTCTAGAAGTGTTCTCCAAATTTCTTTTGATACAATTACAAAAAATTTTATTGTAATATCAATACCTCAAACTTTCAATTCAAATCAAATTGTTGTTTCGGTCATTAGAGAAGAAACTGGCGAGATAAAATCAAAAATAATTACACTAGGTGCTAATCTAAATATGACTATATTTAATAGTTATAGTATTATTCCTATAATCAATACAACTGATTCTTCATATCTTATTTTTCCATCATCTGAAATGTCATTATCTGATAGAACAAAATATTCTATTCAAATTTGAGTTAATGAAGATTTAACTTTTAAAGTAGAACAAAATGTTAATTTATATGGTAATAACGCTGATAATCCTGATTTGCATATTATTTTAGGAGCTTCTGCTTATTATTCTCCAAGTTATGGAGGAACAACAATTGTATTAAACACATATTGAACTAGATCTGCTGACCAATATATTGTTGTTCAACAAAATAATAAAGTTTTTTTAGAAATTGAAACTGGAAATTATGGAACAATTTCAAATCCAAATAATTACTCTATTAATAGAAAAATTGATGGTGGTTATATGGGTTGTTGAGGTTCTGGCTATTATGAATATGCTTTTATTACTCATGCAGGCGATAATGAAAAGCTTGATGGTAGATTAATTTATGGTTCTTTCACTTATAATGATGATTCATCTTCTGAATGTACAACAATCTCTTTGCAAGATCATGCAGACATCGATATTTATTCAGGCAAAATTATCTCTGATATTAGAACTGGTATTTCTTGTGCTTATCTTTTTGCTTCACAATTTAGTAGTAGTCAAGAAGATCGAAGAAACAGAGTTATTAGAATTAGGTTAGATAGATGAGATTTATCGGAAAAATTAAATGCGCAAGCAGTGTATGAATCATTGTGAGATAATGAAAATGGAGCTGATGAACGAGTTAGTTCTTGAGCTTCTCCATTTACTGAACAAAATTCTCTTTATCCACTTTTTACACCATTAATGGATGATGATATTTATGATAAGATTTATGTTGCTTATGATAATCTTTATAACAACATTTCTGCAATAAATGTGAATGGTGATGGTAATACACCTGGTTATGGTTGAAATTCAATTAAAAAAATTAGTGAATTAAATATATCTGCTGATGTTTCAAATTCACAGCCATATACAATCCCATCTCAAATGACAAAAGAAGAAATTATCAATATTTTAAATAAGGAAAATAATTATTCACAAATTTTTACTAGAGTAGCATCTGATTCAAAAATATCTAATATTGAATACACTGTTAATGATAATGAACCATCAATAACTATTTCAAAGCTATATATTTCAAATGCTTTTGCTTATTATCAATGATATAGTAATGTTACTTTTTCAAGCGGTCTTAAATTAGTTGGTTTTACTGCTAATAATACAAATTTAATTAAAAATAGTTGAACTGCTTTAGAAGCCAATTTAAGTGATTTAGCTCCATATGAATTAACACAAGATAATATCAAAACTTTTATTGTTTCAAAACAAAATGAAATATTTTCAAATCTATATGAACCATTAACAACATCAAATATTTCTAATGTTAGTATTAATATCACTAGTTCAACTACTGCTACGATCACATTTAATATTAAGGCATGAGAAAACAATCAAATAAATATTTCTAAACAATTTTCAATTGATTTAATAAATTTGACCAATAAAGACACAAGATTAATCAATTCAAGTATTGCAGCTCAAGAACCACTATCGTCAAAAGCTCCATATGAAATTACTAATGAAGAATTAAAAACATATTTAGTCACTAATAAAGACGCTATATTTAAAAATCCACATCAAAATTTACAAGTTAATAATATCAACATAACCTATAGAACAACAACTTCTACTTCATTAACCATTAATTTTAATGCATTATCTTATGATGCAGGACAAGAAAATGCTAATAAAAATTTTGAATTAACAATCACAAATTTATTAAATAAAGATACCAAAGTAAAAGATGACATTTTGCAAAATGGTATTAGTGCATCAGGTAGTAATCTAGCACAATATACTGTTGCAAAATTAGCAAGTGTTATTGGTCATCCTGCCCCTGATTTAGGTGATGAAAATAGAGTGATATATAGTGATTTAAAAAATTTCTTGCAAGAAAA
>CASEIK010000019.1 GCA_949288005.1 uncultured Mycoplasmataceae bacterium
AATTACCAAAGATTTCATCATTATTCAGAATTAAATCATTTACCAAATTCACAAAGATATTTAATTCCAAAAAATGCTATAGATTCACTTATAATTTTATATAGAAGTGGACTAGTCTAAAAAGATTATGCATTAAACATATTCTCAAAAGAGTTGTATAATTTAACAAAAGATTCAAATTTAATTACTGGTATTAATTTTAACTTTACAAATTTAAATTATGTTACAACAAATATCAATATTAACAACACTACTAGTGATATCATTATTGAAGAATACAAACAATCAAATGGTTTAACAATTACTGATATCGGTTTAACTCTTTCAAATGCTCTAGAAAATTTATATAAAAATGGTCAATTAGATGAATCTAAAATTAAATTAAATTTAATTGATAGTAATGACATAACAGGTGAAGCAATGTTTAAAATAACTTTCTCAAGTTTTTATACAACAACTGGTTATGTCAAAAATTATGATTATACATTTGATTTCCAATTCAAACCATCTACTGAACAAAAAAATTATTTACTAGAATCTATTTCGGCAAATTCTTCATTGATCCCAAACAATTTTAACAATGCATTTGCTCTAAATACTTATCTAAATGATTCTAATAATATTAATGAAATTAATAATTATATCGAAAGTCACAAAAGCACTTTAATAAAAAATGAAGAATATAGTTGAGTTAAAATTGATTTCATTAATTCAAGTTTTGATCAAAATAACTTTAATATTTTATGATTATCATTCAAAATTAATGATTCATTTATTGAAACAGCTAAATTAAATGATTTAACACAAATTACTATATCTAAAACTATTTTAGCTATAAGCAAAAATAGTCAAAAAATTGACTTTTCAGATATCGTAAATAATAATTTTAATAGTAATGATATATTGTCAATTACAAGTACAGTTAAAACTCCAATTAATGAAGAAATTAAAGTTATAGAAAAAACAATTGAAAAAACCAATAATCAAAATATTGTATTCATTAACTTTATATTAAATGGTGTTTATTTAGAGGATAATATTAACTCATTCACTAAAAATTATGTTGTGAAAGTAAAAGTAGAAAATTCATCATCAAATGTTTTGTTTAGTTTGATGACTGAAAATCAACAACATTATGAATATTCATAAAATAATTTGTCTTGAATAGTTATTCTTGTTCCAACAATTTTTTTTATCTTAATTGCTTGCAGTATATTCTTTATTAAAATTAGAAAACATAATATAATAAAAGAGGATAGATTTAATTAATGATCAAAATTAAAATAAATTAACAAAAAGAAAACGAGAAAGAAAAGAGATAAATAATGAAAAAAAGATCAATTAAAAAAGTTTTTACAGGATTAATGTTGGGTTCAGCAATCATTGCACCAATGTTATCTTTATTTATTAACAAAAATAATATGAATGTTGTTAATAATACAATGTTTAATTCTAATTCAAAAGGCGCTAGTGCATTAGGTATTAGTCAAAAAGTGGATTTGAATACAAATTTTGCTAATATGTATGCAGGTGAAATTGCTCACTCTATTGTTTCATTCGATGAATCAAATAAAAATGAAACTTGAGAAAAACTTTCAAAATTCTTTAATGGAATAACTGATGATATTAAAACAAATAATACTGCTAAAAAAATTAGAACAAGTTTTAATTCAACTATTGGTTTAGTAAATATTAGTTTTGTAATTTATAATGATGCTAACAATGCAATCGAGGGACAAGTAAATGGAACTTGAACATTAACAAAACAAGGAGTTACAGAAATTACAAATAGTTACTATAAAGTCATTAATAAAACTACTAATGATTTATATGCAATTTTAACTAGTAATGATAATGGGCAAATAAAATCTATTTTAGAAAATAATATTTTAGCAAATCTACCACAAAATCCAGAATTTACAATTAGTACAGATAATGTTATTTATGACAATGTTAATCAAAAAATAACTATTAAAGAATTAACATTAAGTAATGCTATTACAGATACAAATGTTGAACAAAAAACATTTGGTCCATTTGTAATTGTTGGCAATGATAATAATGAAGGATCTACAGATCCAATCAAAACATCAAAATTAATACCAATAAATACATATTTAACTGACCCATTATTTTCTAATGCTAATGATGCTCAAGGATTTGTTGATTTATTAACTGCACATAAAACAGAAGCAAATTATATTGACAAGATTGTTAAAAAAGAAAATATTCCAGATGATGCAACAATTGAAATTAAAAAAGTAATTGTATCAGATCAATCTGCAAATGTAATATTTAAAGTTAGTAAATATATTGATTCTGATGGTGTAATTGCTAATAAAGAAATTACTATTAACTATAATGTTTTCCCACTAAAACAAAGTGTTGAAACTGTAGTTTCTAAAAATATTGTTTTAACTGCTAAGGGTTCTAGTGAATATGCTTATCAATATACAACAGAACAATTGGCAAATGTAATCAATGAAGATATTAATGGTTCTCAACATTCGATTGTAATGAATCCAGTATCTGGTTCAATTGCAACAGTTTCAATTAATTCAATTAACAACAAAACAGGAATTATTGATGCTAATGTGTCACTATCTTCTGCAACTAATAATGATGGTTCACAACAACAAAATAAGGAATTTACAAATATTTATTTTGTAGCTCCAAAAATGATTAATCAACCAACAACCCTTATTAGAAATACAACTCCAATTGATGATAAATTAACAATCAATAAATTAGATGAAGCAATTGCTAGTGATTCATCTAATTCATATGATAATACATATGCTCTAATTGAAAAATATTTCTCTATTGTTGGAAATAAAGAATCTGATTCATCATTTGAAATAACTAATATTAAAAAAAATAGTCATATATCAAGAAGTAGTGAAACTATTGAAACAGCAGCATCTTATAAAATAACTACAAAGATTAAAAAAGGTTTTGCTTTTGATGATAAATATAGTTTTTATGAAGAAAAAGATGGTTTTGTTGTTTATCTAAATATTAACATTAATGAGCCAACAGTATTAAAGGATACTATAAAAACTAATGGTATTGCTGCTAACATGACAAATGAAACATTAATGAGTATTACTGCGGATGATTTTGCAGCAGGAAAACACAATCAAGTTTTAAAAGATTGAATCACTACAAATTTCAATAATATTTTTGATAACTTATCAACAGATTCAAATTTTACTCCATCTATAGAAGATAGCAATTTTAGTGTTATAAAAAAAGATGATAAAACAATTACAGTTACAATGACAATGAATAATGCTGTAACTTTTGAAGGTTATGGTCAAACTGAATTTACTTTTGATATTATTGATTTATTAGCTCCAATCAATACAGTTCTAGTTAAAGACATAGATTTCTCAACAACTGAAACTTCACTTTATGCATCTGTTCAAGCTGCTTCAACAGACTGACTTAAAAAAACTATTTTTGCTGAAATTACTAAGACTAACAATGCTGTTCCAAATGAAAATTATTATGGAAGTAATGCTTACAACACAAATTATTTTAATGGATTACCAACCAATCCAAGTTTAACTTTTGATAAAATTAATGTTCTAAATATTAATGGTAATGATGGTGAAGGAAAAATTACTTGTTTAATTCAATTACCAGCATATTATTCAAAAGGTATTAAATATGTTAAAGATGGAGAAAATTTGGATCAATATGAAAATCATTTAGTTAATTATCAAGTAACTGTTTCTGGTTTCAAAAAAATTAATCATAAATTCACTGATTTATCTACAACTATTGATGCAAATAATGGGCAAATGAACGAATCTATTAATGACAAAATTTTAGTTAACGCTTTTGATTATAAAGAAGCTATTAAGAATAATATATTAGATTTTTTAAACACCAATGCTAATGATAACTTTTTACCAAGTGAAATAGTAACAATTAAAAATTATATAAATGGTAATTTCATTAATGATTCAAGTTGAACCCTTTCAATTGCTGCTTCTTCAACACGTTCTGTTACTAATTGTAATGCATTAGTTACTGTTATTAATCATGAACTAGCAAAAATTAGCAAAGATTCAAATTGAAGTTCTGGTATTAATTTTACTATTAATAATGCTAATTATGCTATAAGTGAAATCAATACAACATTGACTGAAAAAATGAATATAACACTTAAAGAATTTGAATATAGTTTAGCTTCAACTCCATTAATTAGCTTAGAAGATTTTGGTTTAACAACAAATTATGTTCCAGCATCAACTTATGCTAATGCTTCTTATAATAGTTATAATAACAATGTCAAAGTAGGTATTGTTAATGGAAACAATGATACAGGTAAAGCACAATTAAAAATTACTTTTCCAGATGGTATTTATACTGATAATCTAACTTTAACTCCAAATTATGAATATATCTTTGATTTTCAATTTAAACCAGCAATTCCAGATGTTGATTATTTAAATACAAGCATTGATGCTACTAAAACAAATGCTGATAGTGGTAAACATTTAAGTGATTATACAGCTAATCAACTATTACAATACTTTAATGACGCTACTAACAAAAATGCTATAAATAAATGAATTGAAAATAATAAGAATATTTTCTATGCTCCATCAGCCCCTAAAGAACCATTGCACTTTGAACAAGCACTTTTATCACCAACACAAGATGCAATAACTTTAGTTATTTCAATAGGTGATCCAATTTTCAAAAGAGAAAAAATTACAATTACAAATTTAAAAACTTTTGAAGCTACAAATCCAACATTAGCTCAACAAGAAATTCCAGCAGATTTGACTTTTGATGGACTTGATGATTATGATTTTGTAGGAAATGCTAGTAAATTCATTAGGTATAATCAAGGAACAACTCCAGTTGATAATAAAGAAATAAAAATTATTTCAACAAAAGTAGATTATAAATTTAGTGATGATGTAACACAAAAAGCATATGTAGACTTTACTTTTAACGGTATTTATTTACAGGCAAATGATATTAATTCTTATGTTGCAAACTATACCATAAAGATAGAATTAATTTTTAAATCACCAACACTAGCACCAGGTACAACATTAATGAGATTTATTACAAATGATACATTAGCACCAAATAATAAACAAATTGATTGACTACTTTGAGTTGCTATTGCTGGAGGATCATTATTGTTATTATTATTACTTATTGCATTAATTATATACCTATATAAAAGAACAAGAAAATACAAATCAAGATAATTGTTATACTATTTCTAGTATTTAAAAACTATAGAACATTTGTTTTATAGTTTTCTTATTCATTATTCTTAATACATAAAATATGTTATTATAAGAAATATGAAAAGTCTCAATTCAAAAATTAGCAACAATGATTACAAAGCTGTATTGTGATTAATAAATAAGCATTTTTGAAAATCAAAAATAGGACCAATTTGCACATGTGCATTACCTTTATTTTTTATGATTGTTTATAAAATATTAAGTGATGATACAAATTCGATGTTTATGAGCGGTCTTGCATCATATTTTTCTTTTTCAATTTTACCATTATGCTTAATTGCAATGCCTCAAATGATAGTTGAATTAAAAACATCAATTATTTTAAGAAAAATTTCTGTATCATCTGTTTCAGCACTTAAATTTTGTTTTATTTTAGCTACTTACTATATATGTTGTTTGATTATATCCAATTTAATGATTGTAGTTTTGTTTGCGATTTTTGTTAGTAATAATGCAAAAGAAATATTTAGCTTAATAAATTGAGGCGAAATAACATATGCTTTATTAAATATTTACATTGTTGCTTTAAGTTTTGGTTTGCTACTTGGAATAATTATTAAGAAAAATAATTATGTTCAAGTGGTTGGTTTTGTTGTAATGATGATATCTGTTGTATTTAGTGGTCAATTTATTCCAATAACAGTTTTGACAAGAACTGATGCAATTAGATATATTTCTTTGTTTTCACCTATAACATATCCTCTTTCTCTTTTGAATAATATTACAATTCCAACACAAAAAGAAATTATTCTAACATTACCTCATATTCCTGAACTTGATCAACAAATTGAGCAAATAAAAAACTATACATATAATGGCTTATTTGATATTCATAATGAATTTATAGTTTTTGATTTCTTATTAAACAATGAAAAAGTTCCTCAAATAATTAAGATTAAGGAATCAATAATTTATTACCAATGACAAAATATTATGAATCTTGTAATGCCATGAGTAATTACAATTGTTTGTACAGTTATTGGATTAAAGAAATTTAATTGAACAAGTAGGTAAGATGATGAAATCAAAAAACAACAAACAAACACAATACAATGAAGAAATTACAAAAAACCCATACAAAGGAATAAAACTCTTTGTTAAAAAAGATACTTATAATCAATTAAAACCAATAATCAAGGTCACAAATATGAGTCATAGCTTTCGAATTAAAAATAAGGTAAAGGAAATATATAATAATATTAATTTTGAAATCTATGAAAATGAAAAAGTAGCTTTCCTAGGACCAAATGGAGCTGGAAAAACATTAACTATATCTACTTTATGTGGAATCTACAAACCTAAGGAAGGTCATATTGAATATAACTTTGACTATACTAATAGTCCTTATGAAAAACTATCAGTCCAATTTCAAGATTTACAATTTCCGAATTCTTTAACACCTAAAGACCTAATTGATTTTTCAATTAAGCTTTCTGGCGAGAAATTTGATCAAAAAACAATTGATAATGGAATTGAACAACTTGGTATTAAGAGTATTTTAAAAACTAGAATGTCAAAACTATCTGGAGGTCAACAACAAAGAGTAAATGTTTTCATTGCAATGCTTAGCAAACCAAAAGTCTTATTTTTAGATGAATTCACTACCGGATTAGACATTGCAATCAAAAACAGAATACAGGAATATATAAAAAAATATTGTAAAGAAAATAAAATTTCATTAGTTATTATAAGTCATGATATCGATACAATTCAGGAGTTAGCTGATAGAATAATTATTCTAGCTGATAAAAAAATAATCGTTGATGCATTTAAGAAAGATATCGAAAAAGAATTTGGCTCAATTAGAAATTTATTAAAAAAATATATATTAGTATAGAAAAACCTCTCAAAATGAGAGGTTTAATATTATATGGTTGCGGGAGATGGATTTGAACCACCGACCTTCAGATTATGAGCCTGACGAGCTAACCAAACTGCTCTATCCCGCGATAATGGCGGAGGATGAGGGATTCGAACCCCCGCGTGGGTTGCCCCACCTTTCGGTTTTCAAGACCGATCCCTTCAGCCGGACTTGGGTAATCCTCCAGAATAACATTGTGCTTTTATAGTCCTTTAGAAACACAATGTAAAAATACAATGGTGCTTCTAACAGGACTCGAACCTGTAACCGACCGATTATGAGTCGGGGGCTCTAACCAATTGAGCTATAGAAGCATGGTGGCTAGGCAGAGATTCGAACTCTGGACCTACCGGGTATGAACCGATCGCTCTAACCAACTGAGCTACCCAGCCAAATGGTCGGGAAGACAGGATTCGAACCTGCGACCCCCTGGTCCCAAACCAGGTGCACTACCAAGCTGTGCTACTTCCCGACAAAAAAGAAAGAATTCTTAATGGCGCACCCTAGAGGAGTCGAACCCCTAACCTTCTGGTCCGTAGCCAGACGCTCTATCCAATTGAGCTAAGGATGCATTGGAGGTGCCAGTCAGATTCGAACTGACGATAGCAGAGTTGCAGTCTACGGCCTTACCACTTGGCGATGGCACCAAATACTTTCATGTTATTAATTATATATTTAATTACATAACATGAATAAAATATTATGTTAATTAGCAATCTTATTTTGTTTTTTTAGGGTTTTTAGAGTTCTAGCTGAAACTTTAACTCTCTTAGTTTTACCTGGTCCATCTTTAATTTCCACAGTTTGCAAATTCAAATTTCAAACTCTTTTTGAATGATTCATAGCATGTGATCTAGAATTACCACTAAGCGGACCTTTATTTGTTACTTGATCTTTTCTAGACATAGATACCTCTTTTTAAAATATTAAAATACTTATAAAATATACAATATTTTAACAAAAAAATCAATAACCAAATCTAGACTAACAAAAATTAAAAACTAATTATTTAATAACTTTTATTGTTTTAACTTTTCTTTTTTTAGAATTCTTATCATTCATAAGTTTGTTAGCTTCAGCTGATGTAATAGGTTCAGCTGTTCTAACTACAAAGATTTTATCTCTTGGTGATTTTGCTAAATTTTCATTAATAGTTTCTAATGGGATTTCTGCTTCATATACTTGGCTAGCATGTTTACTACCAACTCTTTGTGCACTTCTATCTTCATTTGGTATATATGAAACATTACTAAAATCCTTCATACCAGCTAATCTATTTGTTTGTTCTTCCTTAGCAATCATGTCAGCTCTCATAGATTCCATTTGTCTTAAATTATCTGAATATTTTTTTTGCATACTCATCATTCTTTGCATCTCAAGTTCTTGCCTTCTTAACTTATTTTGCATTTTAAGTTCTTTTCTAGACATAGGAACATCATTATAACCATATGGTTGTACAACATCTTTATTATCTCTATCAGAAACATTTGTATTAATATTTTGATATATTTCTCTACTTTGTCTATAAGTATCTTGATCTTGTCTTCCCTGAGGAGAATCTAAATTATAATTCTTAACATCATATCTTTTTAGATTGATATTATTATTTAACATTGGGTCTTCATATCTATTCATAGATTCAACTCTTGGAATTGAGTTTAAAGATTGATAATTATTCATTTGAGAGTGTTCAATCATGTTATTTAATGCAGGACCTCTTGGATCAATGCTTGTTGAAGATTTAATTTTTGGAACAACATTTTTACCTTGTTTTTTTGCAAGAATGTTTGCATAATCTGACGAATCAAAACCATGAAGTAACAATTCAAGATTGTCAATTTCAAGTTGAATTCTACTAACAGCAGGAACCATAGTTTCATCTAATAAATTTTGACTTGATAATAATGTGTCAATTCTTGATTTATATTTAGACAATTCTTGTGTTAATTGCAAAGATAATTCATAATGTTCAGCAATAATATTGTACTCATAATCTAAATTTAATTCACAACTTGAAATTTCATCTTCTGTTGCATTATTATACTTATTTCTTATCGCATCTTGAGTTTTTGCAATTACTGCTTGAGTTTGTTTTAGCTTATCAGATATAACATTTGAATTTTGAGAAATAATCTTTACTTCGCTTGCTATTTGATCTGATAATTGATTATAAGCATTAGTGGCATCTAATTTTGAATTTTTTAAATAATCTAATGCTTGTTGTAAATAAGGTTTTACTATTACTTGATTTATTTGTAATGATAGTTGTGCAACTTTTTCTTCTATTTTTCCAAATTGATTTTTATCACTAATGAAATCATGACCAATGTGCGGACTTGTAGGTGCACTTGATATTTGTTGATCTCTTTCTAATAATCTTGGGTCTGTCCCACCAAATCTTGGATTGTTTTTTAAATTGATAGCCATTTCCTTCTCCTATTAAACTTACACTACTAATAATAATTATATATCAAAGATTTTTAATTAAAAATTGGAATTTAATTTAAATTAATTAATTAATTTATTTTTTTAATTTCTAACCAAAATAGGTTTCTCTTTTTTAGCCTCATTTTCTTTTTCTTCATCTGTTCTAATATAACCTTCTTCTAATAAGTGGTCAATCATTTTATCAACATTAGATGATGCAATTTTATGCAATGATTTTGGTAGTACTTCAAAGGCTGTTTGTAGTATTTTAACTTCTACTTTATATTTTTGAAGAGCAGCTTCATATTCAGTAGTTATCTTATTATATTTTTTCTTAACAAGTTCCATTTCTTGATTGATTCTATCTAGTTCATCATCAGTGGATAAAGATTTGTCATTAACATGTTTTTTAACAACTAAATTAGTTGAAGATTTATCAGATGTATTTTCAATTTTCTTATCAATATTATCTATTGCCTCAATAACATTTTGTTGTTTTTTCAAAATATCAAGATCTTGTTCTGCAAAATTTAACTTACCAGTAATCTCTTCTAATTCCTTTTCAACATCACTCTTTAACTTGAGAACATTGTTTAATTCTTTTTCATACTTGTTAAGTTCTTTTTTAGCAAGTAAAATATCTTTTTCTTTTGCTTCAATTCATTTTAGGATTTCATCCATTTCAGATTTTAATGGATCAATAGGTCGATTTTTATTAGCAATAACAATTTGGTTGCTTATATTATCGATTCTCTTGTCAACAATCACCATCTCTTTTTCTATCAATTTTAATTCATCATTTATGTTATCTTCTTTAGCTAACTTACGTTTATATGCATTTATGTCAGATTTTCTTGCATCAGTTCATCTTAATAAAGCAGCCATTTCCTTAATCATTGGATCTTTAGGTAAGAAACTTCTTGCTTCTGAAATCATACCATCAATCATTTGAATTTCATTCTTAACATTATCAATAGCTTTTTCTAACCTTTCGCTATCATTAACCATTGCTGAACCTGATAACAATTTCTTAAATTTAGAAATCTCTTGATTCTTAGAATTAATTCATCTTAATATTGCATCCATTTCTGCTTTCTTTGCATGAGGAGGAATTAGTTTCTTAGCTTCAGCAATTAATAAATCATTAGCAGATTGTTCATTTGCAATATCTTTCAACTTAGCTTCAATTCTCTTTAATTCCTCAGGATCATATCCTAAACGTAATTTACTTTTGTAAGATTTTATTGCAACTTCTCTTGTAGAAATTCATCTTAAAATTTGATCCATTTCTTTTTTAACAGGAGAGACTGGTTTCTTTTCGATTCCAAGTGATGCCTCGATTTCAGGTTTTGGTTCAATTGTAATTGTTTGTTGCTGAGGTTGTGGAAGAGGAGAATCTGTTCTGGGATTAATAATAATTGGTTTAACTTCTTCAACATTATTTACAACATTATTTTTACTTTCTTCATTCACAATAGAAAGAGCTTTTTCTTCTTCAATTAAATCAGCAAGTGTTGATTCTGTTTCTATTTTTTCAGCTTTAACAACCTTTTCTTCGCCTTTCAATACATTAACTAAATTATCAAATTCAAAGTTTTTTGTAGCATCAAGTTGTTTAGGAACAGATTTATATTTTTCAACATCAAACTCTATTGATTCTAATAAAGGTTGATTAATCTTTACACCTGTAGAGATTAATTCCTCCAATTTTCTTGATGTGGCAATAATATTTCATTCTTTAACTTTATTCTTTCAATCAACCTCATTCATATTGTATTTAACAATAAAATTAATTTTATTTCATACAGTAGCTAATGATTTAAAATTACATTCTTCTTCATTTTTAAAAACTTCATCATATTGAATAGAAGGATCAATAACCATATGAAGTCTATCAAAAATAATATTAGAAGCAACAAGAATATTTTTATATCAGGCACCATCATATTTATTTGTTTCAAGTGGAAAGATTTTAGAAACATTATCTTGCATCATAACATGTGTTAAATGTATGTTACTTATTAACATATGCATTTCTTTATAGTATTGATTAATAATTGACATCAATGATAATTCAACATTAGGTTTTTTTATCAATAAACTTTGTTCGATTTTAAACATCTTAACTCCACTAATAGATTACACTAAATTATCTTTATTATATCAAAAGTAATTCATTAAAAAAAACTTAATCATTTAAAAAAATAGATTTTCTCTATTTTTTATATCCTAATAATAATGGAGGAAGAAATGGAAAATAATAGAATTGAATCAACAGACAAAGAAACTGTTAGCTTTATAAAGGAATGAAAAGGAATAGTCAAAAATGCAGTAGATATTGGTGAAATTCACGAAATAATTAGTACAGGAAGTCTAGGATTAGATAATGCTATTGGTATTAATGGTATACCTGTTGGCAGAATTATTGAAATATATGGTAATGAATCATGTGGTAAAACTACAATTGCTTTACAAATAATAAAAGAAGCACAAAAGAAAAATAAAAAATGCTTGTTCATCGATGCTGAACATTCATTAGATGTTAACTATGTTAAATCATTGGGTGTAGATCTCACTACAGTATGAGTAGCTACACCATATAGTGGTGAACCAGCGTTTGATAGTATTGAAAATACAATTCAAAATAAAATTGCTAATTTTATAGTAGTTGATTCAGTAGCAGCACTTGTTCCTAAATGCGAAATAGATAGTAAGGTTGATGAATATCAAATGGGTGCACATGCTAGATTAATGTCAAAAGGTTTAAGAAAAATCCAAATGCTTATGGATGATAAAATAACAATTATTTTTTTAAATCAAATTAGAGAAAAAATTGGAATATTTTTCGGGAATCCAGAAGTAACACCAGGAGGCAAAGCATTAAAATTTTTTAGTAGTATCCGTTTGGAAGTAAGAAAAAGTGATTTAATTAAAGATAACAATAATAAAATTGGTATAAGATCTAAAATAACAGTTGTTAAAAATAAATTATCTCCTCCACTTAAATCATCATATATAGATATATATTTTAATCAAGGTTATGATAGTGTTAATGAATTTTTAACTTTTGCCATTGATTATGGAATCATCAAAAAAAATGGTTCTTGATTTTCATATGATAATAATAACCTTTGTCAAGGACGAGAGCAATTGAAGAAATTAATGCTTGAAAATATAGAATTTTTTAATAATATAAAAAATGAGGTTATAAAAAATATTGAAAATGATAGAGTACAGACAATTGATAAAAGGCAATAGAACATTAATGTATAAATTATCATACAAAAACAATTGCAAAAATATTGTAGCAAAAGTAGATAAACAAAATAATGTTATTGTTAGTGCTCCAAGGTTTGTTAACTTACAACAAATAGATGCTTTTGTATTAAAGCATTTTGATAAATTCTATGAATTTATTGAGACAAGAAAAGAAAAATCTCTTTTTAACTTGGAAGAAAATAAAATTTCACTCCAAGGTAAAAAATATGAAATAAAAATAATATTAGATGAAAATAAAAGAGAGAAGTATGAAATAATTGGTAATGTTATCTATCTTTTTCTCAAATCCATTGATAATAAGAAAAAAATTATAAGCAAAATGTTAACACAACTCGGAAGTGAATATTTAATCAAAAGAACTTTTTATTTAGCAAAAAAGTTTAATCAAAAATTAACATGCGTTGAAACAAAGTGATATGAATCAAAGTGAGGTCAATGTGAACATATTAAACGAAAAATTACACTAGCTATTCAATTATTTATGTTTAATGATGTGATAATTGACTATGTTATCGTCCATGAACTATGTCATCTTATATATCCAAACCATTCTCCTGAATTTTGATCATTAGTTGGTAGAATATGTCCCAATTACAAAATTATTAAAGAAAAACTAAAATTCGAGTGTTAAAAATAACTATTAAATATATAATACTTAATAATTAAATATATAATACTTAATAGGAGTAAATATGGCTATTAAAATTGCTTACACAATTTCTGATGAGGACTATCACAATCTAAAAAAGCAATATGAAAAAAATAAAGCAAAACTAGGAAATGTTACTTTTGATGAGTTTATAACTAAATCCTTGGATATAGCACTTAAAAGTCACATTCAGTTTTCAATGATGAATGAACATATGATTGATTTATTTTCTGATTTTGGTTTAAATGCTTTTGGTGATATCAACAAAACAGCAAAACAAAATTTATCAAAAATAGATGACTTAGTTAACAAATTTTTTCAAGATAGTGTTAAAACTACTAATAAAAAAAATAGTGAGTCATCTTCTCATAATGAAACTAATACCTCAACAGCAAGCAATGATAAAGGAAAAGATAGTGATAAGAAATTAAATTAATTTTTAGAATTTTTATGTTCATTTGTAAAGAATGGAAATCTTAATGTCTTTGTAAAGAATTTATTTAATGATGTAGAATTCATATTTTTATGCTCATTATCTTTTATATGTTTTGTAATTGTTATCTCTTGTTTTGATGAAGTAAAATTATTATCTGTACTTAATTTTCTTTGTAAATCATCAAAGTCTTGATTTGCACTCCTTTTATATTCTGAAGTAACATTATCAAAAAGATTATATTTTTTATCATTTCTTGTTAATTCATCAATCTTTTCACTTGAATTATCAAGATGAGAAATTGAATCAGTATTAATATTATGTAGATCAATAAACCTTCTCATTTCCTCATTATTTTCTCTTAATGAGTTAGATTTTAATTGACTAGTTAACTTATCATCAATAGTATCAGTAAAATTTAATCTATGTGTGTTGCCACTACTATTTAAATTTAAATCATCTAATTCAATTTTTTTAGAAAGTAAATTACTATCAATATTTTCAGAAATGTTATTTTCATGCTTATTTCTATTAAAATTATCATGATTTAATAATTCAACATTAGTTTTTTCAGTTGAGATTAGTAACGAAACATTAGCAAACTCTATATCATCAGAATAATCAACAGCATAAGAAAGTGTGAAATCAGAATTCTTTAATATTTCTTCTAAAGCCTCTCTAATAATAGAGATAATTGTATTTGGAGTATTTGGATTTAGTTTTAAATTCAAAATTGCTTTTGATGAATTTGAAATATCATCTTGATACAAAACATTTCTAATTTCATTAATAATTCTTCCCTTCATATTTTCTGAAGATTCTAAATTAAAAGTATTCAAATGGAAAACTGTTTGTTCCTTGAAAAAAGTTTTTACATCATTAAAGTCAATATTAATTTGAGCAGGAACATTAACTAAATTAGTAAGTTCACTAACAATATTTGCAATAAATTTATTAGCTAATAAAAAAGATTCCCTTAATGATATATCACGATTATTTGAATTATTAATTATTTTTTCATTACTAATAATTGACAATCCATCAACATATTTTCGTAATTCATTTAATCCTTTTGCTCCCTTTTCAAAGATAACTTTACCTTCAGCAGTTTTAGAAGGTAAATTAACAACTGCTATTGTTAAAATATTCATTTCTTTTGCTATTTCTGCCACAACAGGACTTGCACCAGTACCAGTACCTTTTCCCATACCAGAAACTATAAATAACAAATCAGTACCTTCTAACATTTCGCGCAATAAACTAGAATCTTCATTTGCAGCTTTTGAACCAATAACAGGATCTGAACCTGAACCCATACCTTTAGTAATTGTTTTACCAATAAGTATTCTATTTAAATTTGATGAAATTCTTTTAAGGAATTGTCAATCAGTGTTTATTGCATACAAACATTTTGGATCAATATTTGTATTTTCAGCAATATATTGAACCATATTATTACCTGCACCACCAAGACCAAAAATTTTAATGTTGACTTCACTACTAAATTCAAAATCATCTAAATTATCAAAAAAGTTTTTATTGTTCTTTTTTGGTAATGATATGTTGTTTGTAACGATATTGGCAACATTTTCTTCTATAGTTTTTTCTGTATTCACTAAATTATTAAAATTTATTACTTCATTATTTTGTGAATTTAATTCTTCAACATTTTTATTTTTATAATCATTTGATGCATTGCTTTCTTGTGTATTTTCTTCATTTAATCCTAAATTAATTTTTTCCATTATTATTCCTTTCTCATTAATCCTGTTTTTGATTTTCTATTTGGTATTGGTAAATTTATATTATTCTTTTGCTCATTTAATATATATTTAGCCATTGCATATACTTTGTTAAAAATAGGTTCTATCTTAATTGCATCATTAAATTGAATCAACCCATTACTCATTTCAATTGATGGTGTTACATTCTTGAAAATAATTTCTGTAATAGTGTTGGTTGGAAATAAATTAAGTCTAGTAATTTTAGAATCAACTAAGCTAGAAATTTTAACTATAAATTTATTCTTTATAAAATCTGCAATACTATCAGCATATTGTTGAATAAATCTACTAATATCTTTGTTAGTAACTGTGGTTAGATGCAAATATGATTTTGAATAACCATTTGCTATTTTTAAATCGCTTGAGGAGTTTTGTATATCTGGCAAAATTTGAAAATATTTTTTAATTTGATTAAGTGACATCATTGTTTTTTCTTTTATATGATCAAAAAAACTATTTAATGAAAGTTCTTTAAATGAAATATTAGATATTATTCGATTACCTTTAGTTGTAGTAAGAACTAGACCATTATTATTTAAATTAACAAAAACTTCACAATTTGTAGCGCGATTAGAAGTAACTAACAAAGGGTAGCACATTGCAAATGGAATCATTAATTTTACATTTAAATCTAAATTTTCAAATATCGCCAAATATTGTTCATATAAAACACGGTTTATTCCATACATAATACCTTTTACATCTATTGTATCTACTTTGTGTTGTTGTGAATCAAGAGAATAATATGTTTGACCATTAATAACCCATTCAAAAAAACTAACATTAAAAATGTGTTCTTCACCATTATTATCTGTTGACATAGAACTTAACATTTCATTGTTTCAAACATTGCTGTCTAAAATACCATTTGGAACATCAATTCCAGGACATTCAAAATTCTTAAGTTTGATTTCTTTAGTATCAATAACTACATATACATCTCTAATTTTTGTACCCAAAAAAACAATAGCTTCGTCAATAAGATTGCTAACCAATTTTGCTATTTTGTTAGTTTCTGTTACATAAAAATTTGAAATTGAAATACCATCTAATTGAATAGATTTTTGAAACAAAACAACAGGCGTATCAAAATTACCTGAAACAACTATTAATGAAATGTTTTCATCTTCAAAAGAAAAAATAGCTTTATAGTTATTACTCACATTATTCTCCTCTCTTCACTAAAATTCTAAGTTTTGCTGATCTAGCTCTGTTATTGTAGATGGTTTCTTCTTTGCTTGGTTTGATAGACTTTGTATATGATTTATCATTGGTTCCTGCAATAGGTATGTATGATGGAAGATTATTTTTATTTATTAAATTATGGAAAGTTGTTTTAACTATTTTATCTTCTAATGAATGAAATGTAATAATTGCAATAACACCATTATCATTTAATTTATCAAAACAAGTTATTATTGTTGAATCTAGTCCTTCTAATTCCTTATTAACCTCAATTCTTAAGGCTTGAAAAACTAATCGTGCTGGATGTTTTGATGCATTACCACTACATACTGTTTTAATGATATTAACCAATTCTAAAGTGGTTTTGATATCTTTTTTTGCTCGACATTCAACAATTTTTTTTGCAACTATTGATGCATTTTTCATCTCTCCATATTTTTTGAAAATGTTAACCAAATCATCTAATGGATAATTATTAACTATTTCATATGCCGTTAATTTCTCATTTTGATTCATTCTCATATCTAAAAAGGAATCATGTTTATAAGAAAAACCACGAGTTGGATTATCTAATTGTGGGGATGATACTCCCAAATCAAACAAGAAACCATCTACCTTATTAATATTATTTTTTTCTAATATAGATGTTATATTCTTGAAATCATCATAAACAACATGAACATTTTTTTGTGACTTATATTTTTCTTTTAAGAAATCTATAGCATCTAAATCCTTATCAATAGCAATTACTATATTATTTTTATTCTTTTTCAGGATTTGGTCTATATGACCACCTCTACCAGCTGTACAATCTACATAGATATTATTTTCCTTAATATTTAAGGTATCAATAGCTTCAATCTTTAAAACACTTTTATGATTATTATATTGATTCATTATCTAATTGTTCTGCTAGTTCTTCTAATAAACTATCACTATTAGATTTAAAGTTTTCATATTTGCTTTCATCTCATATTTCAAACTTATTTCCAACACCAATAATCACAATATTTTTATTTAAACTTGCTTCATTTAATAGATTAGAAGGGATTAATACTCTATTTACATTATCTAAATCGACTTCAGCTGCATTAGCTAGCAATTGTCTAAGAATTGTTCTTGTTGTTAATTTGTTTTGTGATAAAGTCATAAGATTATCTGCATAAACTTTGAAACTTTCAGGAGTTCTCACTTCAAGACATCCGTCAAAACCCTTTGAAATGACTAAAGTTCTTCCTACAATGTTTTGCAACAATTTTGAAGGAATTGTAAGTCTATTTTTAGAATCAAGTGTATGCTTGTATGTACCTAAAAACACAT
>CASEIK010000020.1 GCA_949288005.1 uncultured Mycoplasmataceae bacterium
TATATACTTATATTAGAGGTATATATGAGTTCAATTAGAAGATATTTAAATCCAGAACAACAATTGGATCTACTTGCAAATGAAAAAAAACTAGTTTTTGTTGATAAGGAATCAAAGGATATTTTCCTTGAATATTTAAAATTGTATGGTTATTACTCGTTAATTAAGAAAACTTATCATCCATTAATGTTTAAAATAGATTCTAAAAATCCTACTAGCAAGATTTATAAAGAAGAATTTAGTTCAAACAACCTTCGATATTTGTTTGATATAGATAGGAATATTTCAACTATTATTTACAAATATTTTCGTAGTATTGAATTTTTAATCAACACTTCATTGTCTAAGGTTTTGTCAAAGAAAATTAATGAGTTAACAAAATGTCCATATATTGCTGCTATTAGTGAAAAAGATTTTGATATAATTTTTTCAAACATTAACAAAAAAATTGCTACATCTAAAAAAAGAAACAATGATCTTGTGCTTAATGTTTTTTTAGAATTATTTAAAAATTATCGTCAAGATGATATAAGTTTGGAAGAAATAGCTAAAGAAAATAGAGATCGAGAAAATGTTTTGATATTAGATAAAATTAAAAAAGGTTGGTTATTTAATAGTATTAAGAATAGTAGAAATTATAATATTAAACACTATGGGAACTGAGAGTTTATTGATATTTACTCAATTATGGAAACACTTAACTTTCAGCAACTCTATCGAATAACATCTTATTTATCTAAATCATTAAAAAATGAATTAATGCATCAATGTATTAGTAAAGTAAACAAGAAGAATAAATTGGTTGCTGAAGATTTTGAACTTTTATTATTAATTTTATCTAAGGTGAGAAATTTATTTAGTCATAATGGTTTTTTATTAGCATTCAATTTCCAAAGTGATGAAAGAACCATAAAGTCATTAAATGCAATTATTAAGTTCTTCAATCTTGATGTTAGAGATCAAACTTTAAAACTAAATGATATTATTTTGATTATGGAAAAATTAATTGGAATTGAATCAAAAATTATTAATGAAGTTTATTGTTCTATAGAAACTAAACTAGTTAATCGAACTCAAAGACAAGATAAAATATCATGTTTATTATTTGATATAATTCATGATTTTTCATCAATAAAAATCAATGATGAAATAAAAAACAAAATTATTTAGAGACAATAACAGATGCAAATTTTAGAACTTTCCCATTGAAAGCAAACCCCTTAGATACTATTTTTACAACGTGATTTGGCGCTAAACCGCTACCATCAATGGTATCAAATGCTGACATTCAATTAGGGTTAAATTCATCACCAATTTTAATATCTATTTCATCTGCACCAAGAATTGATAAATTGTCTTTGAACATATTAACTATCATATTAAACCCCTGAAGATAATTACTAATTGCCGGATTGCTAGCAGATGAAAGAATTGTTTGTTCAAATAAGTTAATAGGATCTAAAAACTTAGAAATAACATCTTCATAAACTTTAATTTTTATATTATTTATTTTTTCCTTATTCTCTTCTTCAAGCGATAAAAGTTTTTGATCAATCATTTCTTGTGCTTGTTTAGATTTTGCTTGCAACTTGTTGATTAATTGTTGTCTTTCATTTTCTAATTCAATAGATAATGATTGAACTTTATCTTCCAATTGTTTTCTTTGTGATTCTCATACTTTTTGTTTTTCTAATCATTCATTCTCTTTTTGTTGAGTATTATCGTCATTATTTTGATTATTGTTTTCATCATTATTTTGATTAGGAATTGGAGGAGGTGGAGGAGTTTGTTTCTTGTTTAATTCATCTTGTTGCAATGAAATTTTAGTCCTCAATACATTAATTTCATTATTTAAGTTACCATTAATTTGATTTAAGTGATTAATTTGGTTATTAAACTTAATCTCATTTTGTTTTAAATTATTGATTTCTTTGTTTAATGAATTGTTATGATTACTAAGATGTTTATTTTCTTCTTTGTTTGTTGATAACAAATTTTCAAGTTCAATTAATTTATTTGATAAATCATTCACTTTTTGTTCTAGATTATTATTTTTACTTACAAGCAATATATTCTCATTAGTAAGCAATTTTATTTCATTAGAATTATTATCAGCAACACATACTTTATCAATTATTTCTTGATTATTTTTTTCTTTGATATTATTAGCTAAGCAATTAGGAAACTTCACTTCATTAACATCAATACATTGGAATTCAAAAATTGGAATAGTAACTAGTTTATCATTGGTGCTAGTTTGTTTTTTAGTAGTTACTTGTGTATTTTTAGTTTTTTTTGTTGATGTAGTTTTTACAACTGCTTTTTTTCTTGAATTTTTTGTAGTTTTAACTTTTGACATAATCTATTTAAACTCCTTTAAAACTGAATTATTATATTCAGAAATTTGTTGATCATTTTTTCTTGAAAAATTTTCAAGCATTTTAAGTTCATCTCGGCTATATTTTGGAATAATATATCTTATTTCGCAAATTAAATTGCCACCATTTTTATTTCCAAAAATTCTAGTTTTTGATTGGTTGTCTGTTCTTATACCATAATTTGGTATTGATATTCTTTCTCCCATCATCGTGTTAGGTTTCAATTTATGCTTAATAATTCCATATGGGGTAGCAACATCTACTTCACCACCAATAATTGCTGTTACTGGATCAACTAGCAAGATTGTATATAAATCATTTCCTGAACGTTCAAAATAATTCGATCTTTTAACACTAACAATAATATATAAATCTCCAGTTCTTGTTCCTAGTTGATTGCCTTTTCCTACAACTTTCAATGTTTCTCCATCTTTTACACCAGGTGGAATATTTGCCTTAACATTAACTTTTTGAACAATAATTCTTTTACCATTACAACTATTACATTTGGTGGTAGGTATTTTCCCTTTTCCTTGACATTTGTCACATACAGCTTTTTGCCGTACAATACCAATCAATGTTTTACTTTCATAAAATCTAACACCTTGCCCATTACAATCACTACATTTTTTAATATCATCAGGTGAATTAGCTCCTGAACCATTACAATGACTACAAGCTGATTTTCTTTCAAATGAAATTTCTTTTTGTCCTCCAAAAATAGATACATTAAAGTCAACTGTTGTCCTAATGTATATGTTTGCATCTTCTTGCTCAGATCTAGTTTTTCTTGAGTGTTTAGGTCCGGTCGAAAAAGAAAAACCACCAAAATCACCAAAGATAGATGAGAAGATATCATCTCCATCAAATCCACCATCCATGTCACTGAATCCAGAACTTGCAAATCCACCACCAAAAAATTGATTAAAAATATCAAATGGATTAATATTTTCTGATGAAAATCCTGAACTATTTAAACCATCATGACCAAATTGATCATAAACCTTTCTTCTTTTTTCATCACTTAAAACTTCATATGCTTCATTAATTTCTTTAAATTTTTCTGTTGCATCTGGTTCCTTGTTTCTATCTGGGTGATATTTCATTGCTAGTGTTCTAAAAGCTTTTTTAATTTCATTTGTAGTAGCATTTTTGTTAATACCAAGAACTTCATAATAATCTCTCTTTTTTTCTTTCATAATTAATTCTCCTTTCTCTAATTTCTCTAAAACCTTCTATTTTTAAAATTACTTTGAAAAATCTTTGTCTTCATTGCAAGACGATTGACTGGATTAATGGTTAATACTAAATCTCCAATTGTAATTGGTAATTTATGACCTCTTCCAGGGACAATAAATTTCTTTTTGCAATTATAATTTTTTGGAATCTCGACATATACAAAAATTCTTTCTTCTTCAATTCCGTAACCATCACAATTGTAACAAATCTCTCTTTCATCAATTCCGATTTTACCAAAACCACGACATACACCACATGTTTTGTATCTAAACAAAGGAAAAGCAGTTCTAATACCCTTTGCTAAATCAGTTCGCACAACATCTAATGTACCTACAATATTTTTTCTTAGATTGAATTCTTTTTTTGAATCAACTGGTTGAATTTTTAATTTTACCAATTCTCAAATCGCATCATTAAAAGAAGAATTACTGATTTGATTATCACATAAATCATCAATGTAATATTTAAATTCAACAATATCATCCATAGCTCTAAAACGATACATTTTTCTGGCTTCATTTAGATTACCAGATTCATAATCATAAAATGCTCTTACTTCTCTATCGGAAAGAATTTGATAAGCATTAGAAATCTTGTAAAACATTTCAATTGCTTTTGGATCTTTATTTTTATCAGGATGATATTGTTTGGCTAGAACACGAAAAGCATCTTCTATATCTTCTTGAGAAGATTTTACATTACATCCAAGGATGTCATATCAATTTTCTTCTAATATATCATCTGATGTACAAAACTTTGTTGTTTCATTATACTCTGACATTTATTTTTCCTCCTTTATTAAGTAATTAACTATTTTATTTTTTATAACAATTTTTTTAGTTATTTGTTTATCTTTTAATAATAATTTAATCTTTTCATCATTTTCAATAATTTCACAAATCAATTCATCATCCAAATCTTTTTGGAATTCAAAAACATTTTTAACCTTTCCATTAATTTGAAAAGGCATTTTGATTGTATTTTTTAGTAATTTTGTTTCATCAAAATTTGGAAATACTTGTAAACATACAGAATTTTTATTGCCCATTATGCTTCATAATTCTTCAGCAATATGTGGTGCAAAACAACTTAGAATAATTAAGAAATTATCTAGATATTTTTTTAAAACTTTTTTTGTTTTATATAAATGATTTAAGAAAATCATCATATCACTTATTGCCAAATTAAAATGTTGATTTTCAATGTTGTGGGTAATATTTTTAACAAATGAATTGTATGCATATATGGTTTCGCTATCACAAAGGTCTTCAGTATCAACAATTTCTTTATCAACTTCGACAAAGTATCTATAAACCCGATCTAATCATTTTCTTACTCCATTAATTCCTTCATCAGTTCATGGTAAAGTGGCAGTCAACGGCCCCATAAATACTTCATATAATCTAAGTGAATCTGCACCATAATCTTTAATGATATCATCAGGATTGATAACATTACCTTTTGATTTTGACATTTTTTCACCATTTGAGCCCAAAATCATTCCTTGATTAATAATTTTATAAAAAGGTTCCTTTGTTGGTACAATACCAATATCATATAAAAAACAATGTCAAAATCTAGCATATAACAAATGTAAAACAGCGTGCTCTTGACCACCGATATAAATATCAACTGGTAATCATTTTTCAAATTTAGAATATGCTATTTTCGAATCTAAATCAATGTATGTTCCATCATCATTTTTTAAAATATATGCTAAATAATATCAACAAGATCCAGCTCATTGTGGCATTGTATTAGAATCTCTTGTATACTTTTTGTTATTGATATTTACATTAATAAATTCATTAATTTTACTAAGAGGAGATTGTCCATCATCACCTGGTTTAAAATCATTTGTCTTTGGAAGGATTAGAGGTAGATTATTGTCAATTACTATCTGTTTGTTTTCATCAAAAAGAACTGGAAAAGGTTCTCCTCAATATCGTTGTCTAGAAAAAACTCAATCTTTTAATTTATATGCAATTTTATGCTTAATATTTATTTTTTTGTTTTGTAAATAATTCAATATCTCATTAATTGCTTCATTTTTAGTTTTACCATTTATAAAATCACTATTAATATGAATTCCATCATCCATAAAAGGAAGAGAACCACATTCAATAATTTTAGTTATTTTAATGTCATATTTTTTTGCAAAATCAAAATCTCTTTCATCATGTGCTGGAACTCCCATAATAGCACCAGTGCCAACATTTTCTAATACATAATCACCAATTCAAATTGGTATTTTTTTTCCATTTACTGGATTAATGCAATAATAATTAGTAAAAATACCATTTTTAGAATTTTCAATTGCTAAATCTCTAGTAGATTTTTTTAAGAAATCATTAACAAAATTAGTTATTTTTTCATTATTAATTTTTTCAATAAATTTATGCTTTGGATTCAAACAAATAAATTCTGCTCCAAAAATAGTATCTAATCTTGTGGTAAAAATGTTTATTGCATCATTGGTTCCATCAATTTTAAATTCAAGTTCATAACCTTCCATTTTACCAATTCAATTTCGTTGTAATGATTTTAATGATTCTGGTCAATCTAATTCATTTAGTCCATCTAATAATTTATCTGCATATTTAGTGATTTTTAAAACTCATTGCTTCATTGGTTTTCTGATTACTTCAAATCCACCAACTTCTGAAACTTGCTTTCCATCTTTATTAGTAATCACTTCTTCATTTGATAAAGTGGTTTTTAAACCTTCACATCAATTAACATCAACATCCTTGATTTCAGCTAAACCATTTTCATAAAGTTTATTAAAGATTCATTGTGTTCATTTATAGTAATTTGGATCACAAGTTGCAACCTCTTTATTATAATCATAATCAAAACCAATTTTTTGTAATTGGTTTCTAAAATTCTCAATGTTTTTATGAGTAAATTCTGCTGGATGATTATTTGTTTTAATTGCATATTGTTCAGCTGGTAAACCAAAAGCATCTCAACCAATTGGATGCAATACATCATATCCTTTTAATCGTTTATATCTACTAATAATATCAGTCGCTGTATAACCTTTTGGATGACCTACATGTAATCCATTCCCTGATGGGTATGGAAACATATCAAGAACATAAAACTTTTTATTTTTGTTGTCAGTAAATTTAAAAGTATTATTTTCTTTTCAATATTTTTGTCATTTTTTTTCTATTAAATTATGATTATACATAAATTACACCTTCTATCTATTTGAAAAGATGGTTGTAAATTTC
>CASEIK010000021.1 GCA_949288005.1 uncultured Mycoplasmataceae bacterium
CAAAGCTCCAAAAGCAACACAATTAGTACAAAATCTAGCATATGTACCACCGCCAATAGCAATTGGTTTTGCTTGTAAATCATTAGTTATATCTTTATACACTTTCATAAGTTTTTCTACTAAGAAGCTATCTTTTGATACATATAAAGATTTTTCTTGATAGACAACATTAGCTTCTAGCCAATTAGGAATAGTTTTTTTGATTATATCTATTATCTGACTATTATCTATGGTAACTGGTACTCTAATATCTAAACCAATACTTAATTTGTTATCAATTAATTTAATGAAACCAATATTTGTTGTTAATTTTCCACTATCTTCATCTTCAAAACATATATTTAAATGTTCACCATGTATATCGTTTTTTATGTATTCATTAAAAAATGTTATTAATTGATTAAGTTCATTATTTTCTATGTTCATTTTATTTAATTCATCAAATAACTTATTAATTGCATTAACTCCAAGTTCAGGCTTAGAAGCATGAGCTGCTCTACCATTAGTTTTAACATTTATATTGTTGTATTTTATATAAGCATTGTCAGCAACACTATTGTAAGCATTGCCACCAATAATACTACAATCTTTTAATGTTTGAAAATTTGATTTTAACTCTATTCTTATTATCCCCTTCTCAGCAAATGTAACAGGAAAGTTAGAATCTGGTGTATATGCTAGTGTTGGTTGCGGTCTTTTAATTTTATTGAAGTAATAATCTAAACATAAAGACCCGCTTTCTTCGTTTGCACCAACAATCATTCTTATTCTTTTGTTCAGTTTTATACTATTGTCCATCAATAATTTCATAGCAAACAAATTGATAATTAAAGGACCTTTATCATCAAGTGCTCCTCTACCATATATTTTTCCATTATCAATAATTCCTGCATATGGATCAAATTTTCAATTATCACCCTCAGGTACAACATCAACATGACACAAAACACCAACCACTTCTTGTTGATCACCAAACTCTATTTCAAGTGCATAGTTATCATAATTTGTAGTTTTAAAACCCAATTTATTTGCTAAACATTCAAGATGTTTTATACCATTATATGGACCCTCTCCAAAAGGCATATTTTGCTTCTTATCGCCTAACACACTCTTTATTTTTATTAATGAAGTAATTTCTTTTATTACATCATCTCTAATTTCTATTATTTGTTCTTTTAAATTATCCATAGATAATATTATATTTTATTAAAATAAACATATGTCATATAATAAAAGTTATGAAATACACATCTGTACTTGAAAACCCTGAATTCAAATTAAATAAAGATTATTATCCTTATTTCACATACAAAAAAGCAAAAAACAAATCAAAAGGAATATTTTTATTTATTCATGGTTATGGTTTTGATAGTTCATATCACAATTTCTTTGCCAAACTAGATGATGATTATGATTACTATGCTATTGAGTTACCTGGACATGGTGTTACTCCAAAAAAATCTGATAAAGATCTATCTCCATGAGCATATGCAGAAATGACAATCAATTTAATTAAAAAATTAAGATTAAGTCATATTAATCTTATTGGTCATTCAATGGGTGGAGGGATTGCAATGATGGTTGCAAGTAGAATTCCACTTTTAATTAACCGTTTAATATTGGTGTCACCAATGAATTCATTTGGTACAACAAACATAAAGGATTTTATATTGCATTTTAACCCTAAATCAATTAAAGAGGCTAATAAGTTTTATGATATTGTTTTATATGATAAAAATTGATTAAATGATGATTGAGCTGGTGATGTTATTGATCGATTGTTATTTTTAAATAATAATGAAGTTCATAATTTTAAAACTCTTAAACGAAATATGATGTCAGTAAAAAATATTTTAAATTTAGCAAAAAGTGAATCAAATATAAAAAATAAAACTCTATTAATTATTGGTGAAGATGATAAGTGTATAAACCCTCGTACTACTATAATGAATCTTTCGAAACGCATTCCAAAAATTAAAGTTATTAAATTTGAACATTGTGGACATATTCCAATGTTTGAAAATCTTGGTAAGTATAGAAATGAGATTATTGATTTTATTAATGAGAAATAGGTTTAAAAATAATTTTGTTGATATTTTTGTTTTCTTTTATAAATCTTTTCTCATACTCTGTTTGAATATTATTTGAATTAAATTTATTATTTAGTTCACTATATAAATCAGAAGTATTATATAGAACTTCTCAATTGCTATTTTTTATTTCTTCTAAAGATCATGTATAAAAACTATTATTATCAGTTTTTAATTCTATAATTCCATCATCAGCTAGTAATTTTTCATAAATTTGTAGGAATTTATTGTGGGTTAATCTATATTTGTGATGACGCTTCTTTGGTCATGGATCTGAGAAATTTAAATAAATCTTACTAACCTTTTTATTATTAAAAATTGTTAGCAAATCTTTTGCATCACAATTTATTATTCTTAGGTTCGGAATCTCAACATTTAGTTTAGCGATTTTTTTATATATTTTAGAACAAATTACAATACTTTTTTCCACACCAATAAAATTAATATTAGGGTAAGTTAAAGCATTATTAATTATGAAATCTCCTTTTCCTGAACCAATCTCTAGATATATTTGTCCATTAGCAAAAGATTTTGGCCATACAATAGGATTTTGCTCATTTAAGTCATATTTTAAAAACAATTCATTTTCATTAACAATCTCATGTGCTTTCGGATCATTTCTTAATCTCATTATTCCTCATAAACCTTATCTTTAATATTTTCTAGTTGTTTTTCTTTTGCTTCATCAACAATATTTAATAATGTCTCATGTAATAAATTTAGATTAGAACAAATTAAATGATTATCTCTAATATAGCAATGGGCAATATCATCAAAAAATGTTTTATATGCTTCAGAATTTCTTTGGTTTTTAGTTATCTCTATTCCTTCAACAAGTCTTAGACCCATCATCAGAACTTGCATATATAATTCATTAGTTGATAATCTATGACCAACACGTTCTCAATTAAGATAGTCCCCATCCCATTTGTACATGATGTTTTCTTCGAAACCACTAGCCCCAAAACCAATTGCCTTTCAATCATTTGTTAATCAATAAGCTTTATTGTGAATGGATTGATATTCATTATTTAATGATCAATTAGAAACTTCGTATCTAACAAAATTAGTTTCATTAAGTTTTTTAATAATATATTCAAGTTGATCTGCTTCACTCTCTTCATCTACAACATACTTTTGTTTTTTAAATATAGAACCTTCTTTTACTTCTAAAGCATAAAAACTAACATGTTTAACATTGTTTTCTTGAATGAATTTAATAGCATTATCTAAATCTTTATTTGTTAAGTTAGGTAGCGCATAAATAAAATCTAAACTAATATTATCAATTCCATTTTGATTTAAAATTTTAATAGCTTCACTAACATCTTCAATCTTATGTTTTCTATTAATGCTTTCAAGAATTTTATTGTTAGTACATTGGGCCCCAATAGACACTCTATTAACACCAAATTTTTTAAATATTTTCGCTTGAGTATCTGTGATGAATTCCGGATTACATTCAATTGTGAATTCATATTTCTTTTTTTTATCAAGATATTTTGAAAGATTTATTAACAATTTTTCCAAAAGTTTATCATCTAAATAATTTGGTGTTCCACCACCGATATAGATGGAAATATATTGATTTTCATATGATTCCTCCTTAACATGAGAAATGACTTTATCAACATATTTTTTGATTTCCTCATCATCTTGACTAATTTGTTTTCTGCAAAAATCACAAAAGCTACATATTGATTTACAAAATGGGATATGTATATATAAATGTTTTGTCATACTTTATAAGTATAGCAAAAAATCATTTCTATAATTATTAATTTCAAAATGAAATTAATATTAGTTAAAATTGTTTGATTATTACTAAACTAATTTATGGATTTTGTTTTATTGATTTTAATAAATTTAAATGTGTATGAAAGCATTGAAATAATGGAAGTTAAAATACTAAAGTAAACAAATAGATTTAAAACTCCTCAATATCATCAATTAACTACACATGGTGAACCAAAAAAAAGTAAGATAATTATTGATATCATTTGAAAGAATGTTTTTAATTTTCCAAATTTGTCTGCTGCCAAAACAATGTTTTTTGATGAAGAATACATTCTAATACCATCAACAATAATATCTCGAATAATAAAAACTAAAACAAATCCTATATGAGTAAAGTTAACTATAGCTAACAAAACAAAAGTTACATTAACAAGAATCTTATCTGCAAGTGGATCTCAAAATTTACCAAAATTGGATTGCCAATGATATTTTCTAGATAGATAACCATCAAAGAAATCACTAATTGATGCAATTATAAATAATAATGCAATAATTATGTATTTCAAATCAATGTTAATTGTGTTTCCATCGATTTGTAAAGAGTAACAAGTTTTAAAATTCGTGTCAATCAAAAAAAGAATAATAATTGGAATTATCAAAATAATTCTAAAAATTGTTAACATATTTGGGATGTTTCTTAATATTTTAGAACTTGATGTTTCCATGTGTTCTCGCAAAAGGAATTACATCCCTTATATTGCTTACTCCTGTCAAAAACATTATTAAACGTTCAAAACCAAGACCAAAACCAGATGATTTGTAATATCCGTATTTTCTTAAATCAATATATCATTGTAATTCTTCAAGGTTTGCATTTGTTTTCTTTGCTTTAGATAATAAAATGTTATAATTTGCTTCTCTTTGACTTCCACCACAAAGTTCACCAACTCCTGGAACAAGTAAATCTACACCTGCAACTGTTTTTTGATCATCATTTTCCTTCATATAAAAGGCCTTTAACTCTGATGGATAGTTATAAACAAATGTTGGTTTGTTAAAAACCTTCTCACAAATGTATTTTTCATGCTCAGACTCCAAATCCATTCCTCAAAAAATGTTGGTATTTTCAAAATTTGTTTTATTAGATGCTAAGTCGTTTTTTAATATCTCTATTACCTCTGTATAACTAACTCTTGCAAAATTTTCATTTTCAATTATTGCTAAACGATTTATTGATTGATTATCTACAAATTCATTGAAGAAATTAATTTCATATTCACATTTAGTTCTATAATGTTTTACAATGTACTTTAACATTAATTCCATTAAATTCATCAAGCCATCAATATCCATAAAAGAAACCTCAGGTTCTAACATCCAAAATTCTGCTGCATGCCTATTTGTGTGAGACTTTTCAGCCCTAAATTGTGGACCAAAAGTATAAACTTTTTTGAATGCCAATGCATATGCCTCAGCGTGTAATTGTCCAGTAACTGAAAGAGTTGCTTCTAAATTAAAAAAGTCTTCACCACCAATTTTTGCTATTTTAAATGCTTCTCCTGCTCCTTCTGCATCATTTGATGTAAGAACTGGTGCTGTTACTAATGTATATCCATTTTCATGAAAGAAAGAGTGAATAATAAAAGTTAATTCACTTCTAACACGCATGATGTTTAAAAATAAATTTGTTGCAGGTCTTAAATGAGCTATTTCTCTTAAATATTCAACTGTGTGTCTTTTCTTTTGTAGTGGATAATCTTCATCAGCTTTTTTTAATAAAATGATTTTTTTTGCCAAGATTTCAAATGGTTGTTTGGCTTCAGGAGTTACAACAACTTCACCTTCAATATATATTGCTGAACCAGTCGATGATAATTTAGCATCATCAAAACCATCAGTTATTTCTTTTTTATAAACAATTTGAATGTGTCTATTATCACTTCCATCATTAAACATGATGAATCCAAATGAACCATTGTCACGGTTTGATTTAACTCATCCTTCTAGGCAAATATCTTTTATTTCTTTGTAGTTATTTAATATATTTTTTGTATTACTAATCATATTTATTATTATATTATAAACAATAAAATAAATGTTTTATTTATTAAAATAAATAAAGTATAATTTTTTATATGAATAAAAGTAAAGATAAAAATTTAACAAAAAGGCAAGAACAAATCTTAAAATGCATTGTTGAGGAGTATGCTGATTTTGCACAACCAGTTAGTAGTCATTTGTTGAATGATAAATTCTTTGTTGATCTTTCATCTGCAACTATTAGAAATGAAATGAGTGTTCTAGAAAAGAATGGATTAATCAATAAAAGTTATTCATCAAGTGGTAGAACTCCAACAATTAAGGGATATGAATATTACAATAATTTTTTATCTTCAAATGATATTCCTGAAAATTTTAGAATTCAAATCAATGACTTATTATCTCAAAGAAATCTTTCAATTGATGACGCTGTTAATAAATCAGTTGATATTATTTCCAATTCAACTAATTTACTTTCAGTTTCAAAACATATTTATAATCAAGATAAATTAAGAAAGATTGATTTGATTTCAATCAATGAAAAACAAGCTATTTTTATTATTGTTACTTCAAGTGGTAATGTAACAAAAAAAGATATTTTTCTTGATGATAGTTCAAGTATTGATGATTTAAGTGTTTGTGTAAATGTTTTTAACGATAGATTAATCGACACTCCTATAAATTTAGTGATAGAAAAAATTGATAGTATTAAAGAATTAATTAAAACAAAAGTAAAATCTTATGAATATATAATTCATGAAATTGTTGAAAAAATATTTAATGAGATTAATTGAACTAACATTCATATTGGTTCAACAGAACAAATGTTGTCTCAACCTGAATTTAATGACATAAATAAATTAAGACAGTTAATTATTCTTTTAAGAGATGTTTCTATTTGAAAACAAATTGGTTATCATAAGCAATTAACTGGAAAAACATCAATAAGTTTTGCTGATAACGTTATTGGTATGGAAGATGTATCAATCGCTTCTACAAATATTAATCTTAAAAATTCATGTCATGAAATTTCAATTATTGGACCAAATCGTATTACTAATTCCAAGGCAAAAACGTTATTAGAATTCCTAAAAAAAGAAATTGAAAGGAATTATAAATAATGGAGTCTTTTTCATCAAAAGTTACAGCTAATTATTTTAAAAAAAATAAGTTGGATTTAGACTCAATTTATTTTAATGTAACAAGTGTTATTTTGTTTATCAATTTAAAATTATCAGAATCTATAGATTCAAAAGAATGAAAAAAAATATCAGATATATTTTTTAATAAATTTGATTTCAAAAAATTAAAAGAACATGTTGATAAAAATATTGATTGAAATTTTTATTTTAAAGGAAAACATTCAGATATTCTATCTAAAAGTTTTATCAATTATGTAAAAGCAATTAAATGTTATTTTAATATTAAATCTTTTTTATATTTTAATTCTAATAGTTTTAATTTAGACGATTATCATAATGATGTTAATTTATTTTCTCAATACCTTGAGAAAATTAATAATTTTATTGAAGGAATAAAAGTTGTTTTTCCAAGAAATTTTTGTGATATTTCTATTTTTATAAAAAATATTAGAAAAGGTGAAAGATATGGAAGAAAATAATAAATATCCATTACTTAAGCAAATTAATGATTACAAAGACATAAAATCATTTGATAAAAAACAATTGAGACAAATATGTAGTGAAATGCGACAAAAAATAATTGATATTTCCAAAGTTAATGATATTCATTTATCTAGTAATCTTGGAATTGTAGAATTATCTACAATGATCTTAAAAATCTTTGACATCGAGAATGACATAATATTGTATGATACTGGTCATCAAACTTATGTTCATAAAATGTTAACTGGTAGAAAAGATAAGATTGATACTATTAGACAAGAAGGTTCGATTTCAGGTTTAATGAATATGAATGAATCAAAATATGATCATTATTCACCTGGACATTCAGGCAATGTACTTTCAGTTTTAAGTGGAATGTATAGAAAATATGCAGATACCAACAAAGTTGATGGTAAACAAAAATATATAAACAAAAAAAACTTTGTTGCAGTTATTGGTGATAGTGCTTTTGCTAATGGATTAAATTTTGAAGCATTGAATGATGTTGCTTTTTTAAAAATACCTATAATAATAATTTTAAATGATAATGGAATGAGCATTTCAAAATCAGTTGGTGCCTTATCTCAAATGTTAACAAAGACAAAAGGTTTAGCACTTTTCCATGGAACAGAAAAATTATTAAGAAAACTTTTTAATTTTAATAAGTTTTATTACTGAATGTTTACGACTTTTAATTGATTAGAATCTAGAGTTGTAGGTAGAAATATTTTTCAAAATTTAGGCTATTACTATATCGGCCCAATTGATGGACATAATATAAAACAACTTGATAAATTTATAAAGAGAGCAAAATGGTTTGCAAAACAAGGTCCAGTAATTCTTCATGTTAAAACCAAAAAGGGTAAAGGTGATAAAGATAGTGAAAATGACAAATTTGGCGATAAGCATTCATCTACCTTGAAAACAACAAAAAGTATTGGCATGTATATGACTGATGAATTAGTTGATATGATGAAGAAGTACAAAAATATAAATGTGCTGAATCCGGCAATGACTAGATCATCAAATTGTGAACTGATTAGCAATAATTTTCCAGATAGATATTTTGATGTTGGTATAAGTGAAGAACATGCTATTTCTAGAGCAAGTGGTATGGCGTTAGTTGGTTTAAAACCATATTTATATTTTTATTCAACATTTTTGCAAAGAGGATATGATCAATTATTGCATGATTTTGCAAGATTAAAATTGAATTGCACAATTCTATTAGATCGTTCAGATTTATCAGGTGGTGATGGTTCTAGTCATCATGGTATATATGATGTTGGAATGTTAAAAAGTATTAACAATGTTTTAATTACATCTGGAAGAAATTTGTCTCAATATAAGAAATTATTAAAGATGTCTTATGAATATAGTAAAGGAATTTTTGTTATACGTTATCCTAGGAATTTGACTAATGATTATGAATCATTATATAATGATTTCAAATTTGGTCAATGAGAATTGTTTGAAAAGAATAAATCAAAGACAATTATTATTTCTTATGGACCATATGTTAATACTTTATTACATGAGATTTATGATATATATAATGTTAATATAGCTAATGCTATCTTTATTACACAATATGATGAAACTATCATCAAAAAGATATTAACTAAGTATAAAAATATTATTGTTTA
Source organism: uncultured Mycoplasmataceae bacterium (assembly GCA_949288005.1). Taxonomy (GTDB): domain Bacteria; phylum Bacillota_I; class Bacilli_A; order Mycoplasmatales; family Mycoplasmoidaceae; genus Mycoplasma_L. The sequence goes on from CASEIK010000021.1 coordinate 9,139, forward strand.
TGAAAGAATTTTTAATGGTTCTTTAGTCAATGATATATATAAGTATTCTAATGTCTTTAGAACTAACAATAACATCATTGAAATGAACTATAAAGAAATTATTGAAAATGGTTCAACTGATAGTTTAGATAAGAAGCAAAAAATGCATATTTCAAATATTATAAATACAATTAAACCACTTATCTAATTGAAACAAAATTTTCAACTATATTTACACAATGGTCAATATATCTATCAATATTCTTTAAAACTATTATGTATTTTGCCATAACTGATGGTTCTAATTTTTTTTCAATTTCTTTGATAAAAGTTGAATATATCTTTTTATATTCTTTTAAAAAATTATCAAATAGGATATCAGATTTTTCTTTCATTTCATCTAAATTAAAAGTTTTGATAAGACTATAAAAATTATTAGAAACTTCTAAGCAAAATGAACCTATTTTTAGAATATTTGTTTTTGTTTTTACATTAATTTTGGCATGATTTTTAACAAAGAATTTTGTTAATGTTACAACATAACTACTCATTCTCTTTAAATCATTCAATGAGTTAATAATTGAAATTAATAATCTTAAATGATTAGCACGCGGTTCATGTTTTTGAATCAATCAAATACATTCATCTAAAATATCTCGAATATTTCTAATGTTCCTATCATCCTCAGATAAAGCAAAATCAAAACACTTTTCTCATTGACTATCTGTATTGTTTTTTTCAATAAAAGCAATTTGTTTTTTAAAGAAATTAATGATGCTCAAAAAACAATCATTGAAAGAGCTAACAACATTTTTTTCATCTTGTTTAAAAAGACCATAATTATTATTCATATAATACCTACCCTATTTTACCATTTATATAATCCTTTGTTAATTTTTCTTTTGGTTTTGTGAATAAATCCTTAGTAAGTCCACTTTCAATAATTTTACCTTTATAAAAAAATACTGTATTATCACTAATCCGTTGTGCTTGAGCCATTGAGTGAGTAACAATTATGATTGTAACTTTACTAGACAATTTCATTATTAATTCTTCAACCTTACTAGTTGCAATGGGATCAAGTGCTGATGTAGGTTCATCCATTAATATTACATCTGGTTCTAATGCAATTGTTCTTGCTATACACAATCTTTGTTGTTGTCCACCAGACAAATTAGTTCCTAGTGTTGTGTGTAATTCATCCTTAACTTCTTCCCACAATGCTGCATCTTTCAAAGCTTGTTCAACTATTTCATCTAATTTCTTTTTATCCTTAATACCATGATTTCTTGGTCCAAATGCAACATTATCATAAATTGAAATTTCAAATGGACAAGGTTTTTGAAAAACCATACCAACTTTAGTAGTTAATTCAACATTAGATATTCTTTTACCCTTAATGTTAATACTTTGAAATCAAATTTCTCCATTAGTAACCACTCCATCAACATAGTCATTCATACCATTAAGACATTTAAGAAATGAAGATTTACCACAACCTGATGGACCAATAAATGAAGTTACTTGACCTTTCTTTAAATCTAAATTAATATTAAATAAAGCTTGTTTTTTTCCGAATTTATATCACAAGTTAAAATTTCTAATTTCAAAAACATTGTCATCAGCAAAATCAGATTTTGTAGAATTTAGAGCATTCTTTATATCAATTACATATTTTTTAAGTTCAACCTTTTTTTGTTGAGGCAAAGTTAACAAATAACAAACTTGCTTAAATTTGTTATTCTTTTTTAGAAATAAATATTGGTCATGAACAGACAAATCTTTAAATTTTAATTGTTTTTGACTAAGTTGAATTGGTTCAATGTTATTATTTTGTGGATTAGTTGATGAACTCATATAATACCAATTAATACTTTTATTATATATTAATATAATAAAAAGTAATATTTAACTAATTAATTTATTAATTTTATCCATTATTTCATTGATTTCATCATTAGTTAGGGTTTTGGTTTGATCACAAATGGAAATTGATAAAGTGTAAATGTATGAACCTTCTTTAATGAAAAAGTCTTTTAGATTACAATCAACAACATTTTTAATTGATTTAATTTGCTGGATTAGATGATTAATATTATTATTTTGTTTATTAACTTGAATATTTATGTCTCTATTAATAGCTTGGAATGGAGAAATATCATTGATTGTTAATTTATTGTTTTCAATTAAGTGATTAATATCTATAACACAACAAAAACAATTATTCTCAATCTTATAATCATTTATCAATAAACTATTTTTAATTCTTCCAATATATCCAATTGTTTTATTGCTTAAATTGATTTCTAAGCATTGATTATCATAAATTTCGTTTGGAATGTATTGTGGTTTTGTGAAATCAACTTTAATTTGTTTTGAAGCAAATAAATTAGATATAAATGTTTTAACAGTGAAAATATTTCACTCAAAGTTATAATTAATTAAATTATTATGTTTACCATCAACAAATAAAATATTTAATAGATTTCTCGCCTCATTATTAATATCAAAATTTTGAATTTCAAAAATTGAATGAATATTTCTCTTTTTATCAATATTATATTTTAAAACATCAATCATTGAATCGATACAGTTGTATCGGTAATACTCTCTCATATTTGAAATAGCATTCATAATCTTTATTTCTTGATTTTGGTTAAAAAAGTTAAATGTTGTATATTTTTCTTTGCTTGTAAGATTATAAGTCTTAACTTCATAGAAACCATTGTTGATCATATATTCTCTAACATAACGTTCATTATCGATTTCTAAATTTGAATTTAAAGAAATTACATTAGAATAAATTTCTGCGACATCTAGTTTGTTAATATTAATAATTTTTAATAATTCTTCATATAAATCATATTGGTTAATTAAATCTAGACGAGCCGGATGGTAAAAAATAAAATGTTCCTTTATTATGAAATTCATTAAAATAAAAGCATCATTAATTGTATTTGTTGATAAATTTGTTCCTATGAATTTATTAAAATTGTTGTAGTCAAAATAGATTGATTTCATAATAGGGAAATCAAAAATAAAATTTTTATCAACATCATATCCAAAATCTTCAAAATATTTAACAATTTGGTTAAATGCATTGATTGTTATTCAATTTGATAATGGTTTTGAAAATAAGGTGGACGCTTTATTAGTTGTTTTTAGATTTTCACAAGACTTTCTAATAATTAAATCATTGTAATTACTAACATCAATTAAAATATTTCTTGTTTTTTTATCACATTTAAATTTATCAATAGCACCCAACCCTGCAATTCCTATTATTTCACTACTATTCATAATACATGGAGTATCATATTCAATATTTAATTCATTATTATTAAATACTACTTTAGAGTCATAGTTAGTTCTATTAATATAAAAAGACAATTTATCATTAGATGAGTTTATTAATTTATCATAATCATACAAACAAATAGGATTGTTATAGATTAATGAAATAAGATTAAAAAAATCATTTCAATCATTATAAACATTGTATCCATGAGAAATTAGAATTGTCTTTTGGATTCATGATGTTTTAAAGTTAGAAACATTTTTGATTGTTAATAAACCAACACTTGAACAAATTTTTCTATCAGTTTTAATATCAATAGTTTTGTTGTTTGTAAATTGTTCTAAATTATAATTAAGTTTAAAATTAATGCCAAGTAGAGGTGAAATTTCTTGTAATATTCCATTATATGAATTTAAATCATTTCTATTTGATGCAATTGATAAATCGAAAACTATATCATTTAAATTTAATAAATCATTAGGATCATTACTAGTTATTTCACCTTGGTCAAACAAGATAATTCCTTCTTTATCTTCAGTTGATAGTAAATTACTATTGTAATCAGATAATTCATTATAACCACACAACATTCCATTAGATTCAACACCACGAATAGATCTTTTTGCTATTGTAATTCCATTTAAATTTGAACCAATAGTAGCTAGCACAGCATATTTGTCTATCTCAACATTTTTTGCCCCACAAACAATATCTAAGAAATTATTATCAAGAGTTTGAACTTTAACTATGTTTAAATTATCTGCATTTGGATGTTTATTAATGTCAATAATTTTTACAAGTTTTAATCCATCAATTGGTTTCTTTTGATAAATAGATTCAACCTCAATACCAACACTATCAAATGCTTCTAACAATTGATTCATTGATTTATTTAAAATATTATTACAAATTGATGTCATCATTTTATAACTTATAATCATACTAACCTCTAATTCTTAAATTGCTTATTAATATCAAAATCATTATTGTACAAATATCTTATATCTTTTATACCAAACTTAAGCATAGCTATTCTTTCGACACCAATTCCAGCTGCTAAACCACTATCTATATTTTTTATATTTGATTTCTTGATAACTTCTTGATTTAACATTCCAGCACCTAGAATTTCTATTCATCCAGTTTTTTTGCAAATATGACATCCTAATCCTAAACAATTCATACATTGTACATCTACTTCAAAAGAAGGTTCTGTAAAAGGAAAATAACTTAATCTATACCTTACTTTCAAATGATTACCAAATAAATAATTAATTAGTTGGTTAATAATGTATTTTAGATTTGCTAAACTAAAACCCTTTTTTAATCAAATGATATCTATTTGAGTAAATTGATGACTATGAGTTGCATCATCATCATCCTTACGATACACATTTCCATAAGAAAAAACTCTAATATCTTCACAACCACTTTGTTCTTGCAATACTTTAGCTGTTGAAGATGTACAATGAGTTCTTAATAAAGTTTCCTCATTTATAAACAAACTATCATGCATATCTCTAGCAACATGATTTTTACCAATGTTTAGGTTATCAAAATTATATGTAGTAGATGTTACTTCAGTGCCTTTAACAAATTGAAAATTATAATTTTTAAAAAAAGAAGCTATCAATTCAATTGTGTAATTAATTAAATGTTTTCTCCCTATTTTTCTATAATCAATATCAACTAATGGATCGATTTGTTGTTCATAAAAATCATTTTTGTTTTTAAAAGTTGTTAAGTGATTATCAACAATTTCATTTATTTTGTTTTTAAAATCATTTATTTGTAAACCTAATTCTTTCTTGTTTTCAGCAACCTTAAGTTCTTGGTAAAGCGGAGTTAAATGATTTTTTATAAATATATTTTTTTGTTCAATTATTTTTTGTTCATTATCACATTTATTTATATTTTCAATTAAAGTATTTAAAAGATTATCGATGTTCATTATTTTCCTCACTAATAATTTTATCATTTTTAGTCTTTGAATTTTTATAAAGATAATTCAAAAAAATCAAACAACTAGTTATTATTATAGAACTACTAATAATCATTAGACAAAGTAGAAAATATTTTAGTCAATATTTATCAGCTAATATACTATCAAAATCATATTTACAAAAAAATATTGTAGAAACAACTAGTATTGCTATTGAAACTAAAAAAAGTAATATTGAACTTGTTCATTTAAAGTATTTATTATTAAATATTTTTTTCACTTTATATCTTTCTATATTTTTTTGATTTAGTTATGTATTTATTATAAATTAATTTATGTTTATTTTTATTATGCATATTCAAAATTAAATTCTGATGTTTTTTATTAATTTTTTTACCTAATAAAAAGTCATCTACAACATTATATGAAACACCTATCTCATCCTCATCACAAATATTATCAATTAGACCTGATGACGGTTTTTTAGTTATTATTGATTTAGGTAATTTATAGTATAGTGCATATTCATATATATCTTTTTTTAATAATCCACTTAATAAATTTAAATCACATGCATTATCACCAAATTTTGTAAAATATCCAAGAAATAATTCATCTAAGTTAGAATTCCCAATAACAATTGCTTTATTTTCATAAGCCATATTATAAAGCGTTAACATTCTTAATCTGCTTTTTAGATTAGCTTTTTGAATATTGTTTTTAATGGATAATGAATTTATTAATTTATTGTATGATTTTGTTAAATCAATATAGTTTAATTTAATTTTGAATTGGTCGCATATTTTCTTTGCATCTACTAAATCATTTTTACTTGATTCAATATCAATAAAATAAGCAAAAATTTGTTTTTTGTCTAAACAATCATTTAAAATAGCTAATGACACTGAAGAATCTATGCCGCCGCTTAAACCAATTACAACATTATTAATATTGTTATTCTTTAAATAATTTTTTACATATTTTTGTAAATCAATTAAATATTTGTCCTTCATTAATTAATCTTCATACTCCATTTCAACATTATATATTTTAATTGTGTCACCCTTTTGAGCACCAAGTTCTTTTAATTTAGTTTCAACCTCGACTGTCTGCATTTTTTGATTAAACCTCACTACATTATCTTGGGTAGTTAACGGTATTTTATGTGATCAATATTTCAAATAATCACATTCAATATTCCAAGTATGATCATCTAATTTTGTAATATTTAGTGTATGATTTAATTCCTCGTCATAATCTGTTTTTAATTCAAATAAATAGATATCTTCTTCACATTCGATATTTTGACTTCTGTTTTTTAAAATTATTTCAGTTGCTGCATCAACAATTTCATTTAATCCTTCATTTAATCCTGTGATAGCTTTATATAGCTTTTTGTTCTTTAATTCATTTTTAAGCATGTTATATTTTTCTTCAGCATTTTTTGCATCCATTTTATTACAAACAATAATCATTTCCTTCTCTAAGAGTTTTTCTGAGTAATTTGATAATTCTCTAATAATAGTATTGTAAGCATCAATTGGATTTTGATTATCAATCTCATCCATAGAAATGATGTGAATTAAAACATTTGTTCTTTCTATATGTTTCAAAAAATCATGTCCAAGACCAACGCCTTCACTTGCACCATCAATTAATCCAGGTATATCAGCAAAAATAATTTTTTGATTATTTCTATAAATTGTTCCTAAAATAGGATTTAGAGTAGTAAATTGATAATTTGCAGTTTTTGGTTTTGCATTAGAAATCATTGAGATAAAGGTGGATTTTCCAGCATTTGGTAAACCTATAATACCCACATCAGCTATTTGTTTTAGAACAAGTTTACAAACCTTTTCCTCACCAATGTCACCGAGTTCATATAAAGATGGAGCTTTGTTAAAACCTGACTTAAAATGGAAGTTACCAAAACCACCCCTTCCACCTTTACATATTACATATTTCTTATTATTTTTATCAATATCAGCTAATAATTTCCCTGTTTTTTCATCATAGACCATTGTACCTAATGGAACATTTACAAAAACATCTTCTGCATTAGCTCCATTCATTGATTTTATGTCACCATTTTCTCCATTTTTAGCAATTATTCTTTTTAGATATTTTAAATTTTGTAATGAGTTTTCATTATGGTTACCAACAAGAATGATATTACCACCATTACCACCAGCAGGACCACCTAATGGAACATGTGCTTCTCTTCTTCAAGCAACAATACCATTTCCACCATCTCCAGCTTTAAATAAAATTTTACATTCATCAACAAAAGACATAAATATATTTAATGATAACATTAAATATATATAGTTAGCAATAATTATTTAGAATTCATTATTATCATTTTTTTCTTTTAAATTAAATATGTTTGGAATTTTCTTTGAAACATTTCTATAATTTCTAATCAATGTATCTGAATCATTTGCAAAATCAAATCTATTATTAATTTTTAAAGATGATAGTTTTTTATATACTTTCTTTGATTTAACATGGTTTTGATTTCCTCAATCAACTTTTTCTACACCAAAATAATCTTTCCTATAATCAGGTTCTTTTAAATTGAAAATTCTTGTATGTTTTTCTCTTCTCATATAAACTAATTATATTACATTTTATTTGGTGCTTCAATTCCAAGGATAGTTAATCCATTATGGATTATTTGTTTTATTGCTTTAACTAAATAATATTGTTCATTAGCAATTAAATTATTTTGATCAATGATTTTTGTGTTTGAATAGTAGTTATGGAAAAGCTTAGCAAGACTAGTTAAATATGTTGTTAGTTTGTATGGTTCATAAGTTTGCGCACAATTTTCAATTGTGTATTTAAAATGTCATAATTCATTGATTATTTCTCTTTCTAAATCTGTGTTCAAATTGCTATATTCAAAAGGTCTATCAAAATCAACTTTTGATAACAATTGATTAGCTCTAGCATGAGCATATTGTACATAATACAATGGATTATTATTATCTTTTTTTGTTGCGACATCAACATCTATTTCAATATGGTTGTTATAAGATTGCGAAATTAAAAACCAACGTGCAGCATCTTTACCAATTGAATCAATTAAATCTCTAGTGGTAAGAGATTTTCCAGATCTTTTTGACATTTTGAATTCTTCTCCATCCTTTACTAGTCTTACCATTTGTAAGCAAATAATTATTAGATTATCTCTATTTATTCCTAAGCATTCCATTGCTGCTTTCATACGTGTAATATAACTGTAGTGATCAGCACCTCATACATCTAAGCAAATATTAGTGTTGTTAGAGTTAAATTTATATAAATGATAAACAATATCAGGAGCAAAATATGTTGGTGTACCATCTGATTTAATTAAAACTCTATCCTTATCATCTCCAAATTTTGTTGTAGATAATCAAGTGGCTCCGTCTTTTGTATATGCCATTTGTTTCTTTTTTAATGTTTCCACAATTTCTGGAATTAGATTATTTTTGTGGACTTCATATTCGCTGAAATATTTTTCAATATCGACACCAAGATCATGCAAATCTTTTTTAATGATATCTAATAATATTTCACGAGCAAATCACCTAATTTTAAATTCAATTTCTTTTTGATTAATTCTATTTTCTTTATTTATGGTTGCGTTAATAAATTCATCACCATATGTTGATTTTAATAATTTAGCTACTTCAATTATTTCATCACCATGATATGAATCCTCAGGTAATTTAATGTCTTTTCCACAAAGTTGTTGATAACGTATCAAAACAGCAACAGCAAGGTTATTCATTTGGTTTCCAGCGTCATTTACAACATATTCACTAATTACATTATATCCATATCATTTTAATACATTTATCAAGCAATTACCTAACACTGCATTTCTTGCATGACCAATGTGCAAATAACCAGTTGGATTTGCTGATACATATTCAACACTATAATTGATGTTCTTTTTTTGGAATTGACCAAATAAATTTTCAGTATTTAAAATTTCATTAATTAAATTTGACTTTTCTTTATTAGAAATTCAAAAGTTAATGAATCCAGGTTTAGCTACCTCAACTTTATCAAATAACCTTGATTTAGTTAATGTTTCAACTAAATTATTTGCTATATCAATTGGATTTTTTTTAAGATTCTTTGCTAATACCATAGCAACATTTGATGAAAAATCCCCGTGTTTGATATTCTTACATTTTTCAACTAAAAAATTTATATCATTACAATTATTTTTATTTATAGCTAATTCTATTTCTTTTTTTATTTTATCAATTATCATAGTAATGCCTATTGTAATCCTATATAATAATTATAAACTTTTTGTCCACCTTCTTTAAACTCACATAGCAAATTATATTTTTCAGAAACATATTCCTCTAACTTTTTCAATATCGGTAATCTTTTTTTGTTATCATAAAAAATCATTAAAACATCAGCATGCTTCATCTTAGAGATTAAGGTGTCAATTGTTTTCTTTAAAACTACATATTCATCTTTATCAGCAACAACAATTTTTTTATCTATCATACCAATGAAATCATCCTTTGAAAGCATTACATTTGTATAGTCAACATCTTTAACCGATTTTGAGATTAAAGCACTATATGAATTATCAATTGCTTTATTCATAATTTTGTGATTTTGTTCTAGAGTGCTTGCTATATCAAACTCCAACCCTGCTAATAGTGCTTCAAAGATATTAGTTCCTTTAACTATTTTTAAATTAATTGTTGATTGTAAAATACCAACAACTTGATTAGCAGCTAATACAATATTGGAATCATCAGTTATAAAAATAACATTTCTAGATTTTGCTTCTTGAACAGCTAATAGAATATCTTGAATCGATGGATTTCCAGTTGATTCTGTACAAACAACATGTTTAAAACCATAATCTGTTTGTAGTATTTTTTTAATTTTTTTAGAAGGACATGTAACAACAAAATTAGGTTTATCTTCTAATTTAAGCTCCAATGGTTGAGTTTTTATTGTGTTGATAACTTTAACTCCATCATCTTTTAATCTCTCATAGAATTGTTCTGTCATATTATCAATTTTAACCTTAACAAATTCACCATATTTTTGAGCAGTATTCAAGAAAACACCTGGTGTCAAAGTGTGAATATGAACTTTAACAATATCATTATCTTGAACACACACAAGTGAATTTCCAAATTTAAGCAATTCATTTTTAAAATGATCTAAATAAAAATCCTTTTTTTCGCCAGCCATTGGGTCAATTCTAGAATTTAACTTAAGAATAATTTCACTACAATAACCAAAACCTTCTTCATAGTCATGATCATCAATAATTAAATGGTTTTTAACCTTTTTTTGTGGTTGTGTTTTTTTAGTTACATCTAGTTGTTTAGTTTTAACTTTTGAAGTTAAACCTTCATACATTCCAGTTAAAAAACATCACAATCCATAACCACCAGAATCAACTACACCTACTTTTTTTAATTCAGGTAACATCTCAGGTGTTTTATCTAGTGCTTTTTTTGCAACTTTTCTTGCAAAATCAAATAATTCAGTAACAGTTGTTATTTTACTCATTGAATTATCAATTGCTTCATGAACAGCTCTTATAACTGTTAATATAGTACCTTCAACAGGGTTTGCAACAGATTCATAAGCAACTTCTTTTGCTGATTTAAAACAATCAAATAAAAGTTCTAACTTAATTGTTGTTGTACAATTAACTAAAGGTAGAACAAATCCTTTAATAATTTGCGAAAAAATTACTCCAGAATTACCTCTTGCATTCATCAGTAAAGCTCTAGAAAATGCTTGCCCAAACATAGACACACTATTAAGTGACAAACTATTAACTTCTTCAAGAGCACATGAAGATGTTATCTTCATATTTGTACCAGTATCTCCATCAGGTACAGGGAATACATTTAATTCATTTATATATTCATAATTCTCAACCAATTTGTTGACACCACAACTAAACATGTTCTTTAATTCAATTAAACCTATTTGTTTCATATCAAGCTTACCATTCAAAATAAACTATCAATAATTATAATACAATAAAACAACTTTTAAAAGATAATTTATCTAATTAATTTATTAATTATTATAGGCAAATTTTATAGCAGATTTAATCTTAAGTATTGTTGATTCTGGTATTAAATTTTCTATTCTAGAACTGATAATATCAACAAAAATATTTTCTATATTATGATTTAAACTAATAATAGGTAAATCTAATTCTATACTATCAACTCAAGCATGATGTTTTACATCACAAGTTATGAAAACATCAAAGTCTTCATCAACAATGTCATACATATTTTTAGCAGCACTTCCTCCGCAAATTGCAACTTTTGTTACTACTCTATCTTTATATCTTTCTAAATATGTAGCATGATCGCTTTTTAACTTTGTCATTAATAATTTAGCTAATTTAGAAACTTTTGTTTCTTCTATATCAGCAATAACAGTAAGATCATCATTAGCCTTCATAGCATTTTTTGCATCAATTAATTTTAATAATTCATTATTCATTCCATAGACGGACTTATCAAAAGGAGTATGCAAATTAATTACATTAATACCATGGTTTTTAAGTTTACCTACTAATTTTCTTGTATGGAAGTTTTCAATAGATGGAGGGTTAATAAATAATGGATGATGCGAAATAATTAAATTAACATTATTATCTAGTGCATGTTTTAATACACTAGATGTTATATCTAGACAGACAATAACATTTTTAATGTCTTCATCTTTAAAATGAAAGATTCCAGATGCATCTCATTTTTCTTGATTTGAAAATTGGTATATTTTATTAAGATAACTATACATTTCTTTAATTTTCATTCTTTAACCTTTTGTTTATTAATTCATATTCATTATTTAGTTTTTGGTTGTTAATCAAAATATTTCTATTATCTAGTAAATATTTTAATCTATTATTCAATAATTCAAAAAAAAGATCTTTGTTAATAATGGTGTCATCTCGTCCAAAGAAAATTTCTCATTCACTATATTGTTTGTCTATTGGTTCATTCTTAATGTTCAATATTGCATATATTAGGTTATTTTCTTTAACATAAACTTCATTAATAATTTTTAATTTTAAATCATTTATAATATAACCTCTGAGTTTTGCTAAATCACTATTTGATTGAATAATTAATTGATTAAACTTCACCTTATTAGGTTCTAGGATATCGATGATATTATTCGTACCCATTCCTGCAATAACAATAGTATCAACCATCTTTATATAATCTTCTATTCCAACCAACCCATCATTAATAATATTTGTAGTTCTGGATAATAAATTTTGATTTTCAATATTATGAATCCCTTGTAAATGAGGACCTTTATTTTTTTCAATATTAATAATATGTTGACATTTATTTAGTTTAAGCAATTCAATTCCTAATCAACAATGATCACTTCCAACATCAATTAGATACTTAATATCACTGTCAACAAGTTCTACAATTTTTTTAACCCTTATCTTCATTAATTAAGAAAGCTTTTAATTTAGATGATTTAGATGGATGTTTTAGTTTTCTAATTGCTTTTGCTTCAACTTGTCTTGCTCTTTCACGTGTAAAATTATGAGCTTTACCAACTTCTTCTAGTGTCATCGGTCGAGAATAAGGAGGTAAACCATATCTTCTTCTGATAATATCTTCTTCTTTTGAAGTAAGAACCTTTTTAAATATTTCATCAATATGTTCCATGATTTGTTGTTTGTTTGTATATTGTTCTGGAGTCATTATGTCATTATCTTGTACAAAGTCAATGAATTTTGATTCTTCATCATGTCCAATAGGACGATCAAAAGAAATTGGTTCAGAATTAATTTTCTTAATATCCAAAATTTTACGTGGTGAGAAACCAGCAACAGCACCACCCATTTTTTCACTCAATTCATCAATAGTAGGATCACGACCTAATTCTTGGGTAAGCATTCTTTCTGTTTTAACCAATTTATTTATTGTTTCTACCATGTGTACAGGAATTCTAATTGTTCTTGCTTGGTCAGCAATAGCTCTTGTTATCGCTTGTCTAATTCATCATGTAGCATATGTTGAAAATTTGTTACCATGACTTCATTCGAATTTATCAATCGCTTTCATTAAACCAACCGAACCTTCTTGAATTAAGTCTTCAATTGGCAAACCTCTATTTAAGTATTTCTTAGCAATTGATGTAACTAATCTTAAGTTTGATGTCAATAATTGATTTTTTGCATTTCTTCTAATTTCAGGGTCTTTTGATTCTAATAATTTTGCAATCTTGATTTCTTCATCTGCTTTCAACATTTTTGAAGCACCAAGATTTGATAAAAATGACTTAACACCATCATCAACTTTTTCAGATAATGAAGATGTTGAAGTAGATTCATAAACATCTAAATCATCATCAGAGAAATTTTGCAACTTTTTAGTATCAATAGCTTTTCTTTTTGGTAATTCATCAACTAATTGAACTCCAGCTTCAGTTAGACTATTAAAAATTTCTTCAAGTTGTTGATCTTCTAAATCAATATTACAAAAAGCAAATTCAACCTTAGAATATTCAAGGATATTTTGTAAATGACCTTTTCTAGTTCTAGCTTCTCTAATAAGCTTCTCAAGAATTTCATTAGGAGTTAATAGAAAATTTTTTGTAGTGTTTTTGGTTGAAGAATCCAACAAACCAATTTCAAGTGGATCAATTCTACTATTACCAATATCTACTTCATCATTAAAAGAAAGTGAAGGAGTATAACCAATATTTATTTCAGGTTCTTTATTTTTTCTTTTTTGTTCTTTTTTTATAGCATTTATTTCATCTTCATAATCATTAGTAGGTTTTGATGGTTTAGAAGATAATTTCAATTGAACTCTATTAATCTTCTTTTTGTCTGGAACACTAATCTTAGAGTTACTAGTTTTAGATACTGTTTTTGGTTTATCAACAATTTTTTTAGTTTGAATTTTATTTGAAGAAGACTTAGTTTGTTTGTTGTTTTTTGATTTTGTTGATGCTATAGTTAGTTTAGTAGGTTTCTTAGTTGATTTAGTTTTGCTAGAAGAAATAGGTTTCGTTTTAACACTAGATTTCTTGGTTGAAACTTTAGAACTTTTAACTTGTGAACTTTTGGGTTTTAATTTATTTGGTTTAGATGTGATTTTAGATTTTGTATTAGTTTTAGAAATAACTTTAGAAGATGTTTTTTTATTGCTATCTTTTTTAGATGAACTAATTTCAGATTTTTTATCTACTTTCTTTGGGTTTGATTTAGAAATTAAACTACTTTTCTTAGCAGTTTTCTTTGTTTTAGCATTTTCACTCTTTTGTTCTTTTTGTTTCTTTAATGTTAATTTCTTAGCTTTCTTTTTGTTTTTTTTATTATCTTCTAACATATAACTTGCGTCAGTATTATAATCCTCATAGTAGTCAATATTTTTCTTGTTAGAAAATTTACCACTAAATAATGATCTAGTGAATGTAGATTTTTTACTGCTCATAAAACTCCTCTTGTAGCTTAGTCATTTAATTAAACAACGTATTTATTATAATAGGAAAATCATTATTTATTAATTTATTTAGTAATAAATTATTATTAAAAGAGTCAATTATTGCATTATTTATAGGTTTTGAACTATATAAAGTTGCAATTTTTTCACCTTTCTTTACATAATCGTTATGTTTTTTATACATCATAATTCCAGCATTAAAATCAATTTTATCATCTTTTGATTTTCTACCAGCACCCAATTGTACACTAATTTCGCCAATCACACTAGATGATTTATAAGTTAAATATCCATCATCTTGGGCAATAATATCATGACTGAAATCACTGATTTTTTCGTTGTTTAAAGCAATTGATAAATCACCACCTTGAGATTTAACTCATTTTTCAAAATACAAGTATGCACTATTATTATTAATTACTTTATCAATTAGTTCAAAAGCTTTATTTTTATCATTAACTCTTTTTGTTGTTATTAAAATTTCACTCACCAATTCATAAACTAGATTTTTTAGATCAGGACATTGCTTTTTGTTTGTTAAAAAATCTATACATTCTATAATTTCAATTAAATTTCCTACACCATAACCAAGTGGTTGATTCATATTGGTTAGAACAATGGATAATTTTCTTTTCATAGCATTTGCTACCTCTAACATTAAATTTGCTAATTTATAAGCATCATCAATGTTATCGATCAAAGCTCCATTGCCTACTTTTAAATCGATAAAAATGTAATCACTATTAATAACAAATTTTTTAGCTAAAATGCTAGATGCAATTAATCCAAAGCAGTCAACAGTACTTGTCACATCTCTAAGTGCATAAATTTTTCGATCAGCTGGAACAAGTTTATCTGTTTGTTGCATAATAACAATATAATTTTTTTGAAAAATTCTATTTGCATGTTCCATATTGATTGCAGTATTCATATGGATTGAATCAAGTTTATCAATTGTACCACCAGTATGTCCTAATCCTCTACCTGACATTTTAGGCACTCCATATCCTAGTACTCCAAGTATTGGTAGTAACAATATTGATATTTTGTCACCTACTCCACCTGATGAATGTTTATCAATTAACAATTCATTTTTAGTTTTTATGAAATTATATTTTTCAGAATTATCAATAAAAGCCTGAGTTAAATAAATAGTTTCATTAACTGATAACCCATTTAATCTCATTGCCATCAATAAACTACTTGCTTGATAATCTTCAATTGTTTCATTAATAGCATATTCTTTAACAAAAAATTCTATTTGCTCTTTTGTTAATTCCTTATTATTTTTTTTGTCTTTAATAATAGTTAAGATATCCATTGTAATAATGATTATTAATCTCTATATATTTATACCACTTACATAATAAATATGTTAATTTTGTTCAATAAATCAATTTTAATTTATCAAAAAAGAATATTATCCATTAATATAACCCTTATTGCTTATAAGAAATATATTAATAAACCCATAAATTTCTAATATAAATGAAAAAACCGCTTTGAGGGTGAAGCGATTTTTTTATTTTTCTATATGGAGCAGGTGATGGGAATCGAACCCAC
>CASEIK010000022.1 GCA_949288005.1 uncultured Mycoplasmataceae bacterium
GAATTTAGGGAAGCTAGATCATTTGAAAAAATTCAAAAAATTGTGAATAAATTTATGACTTATTACAATTACCAAAGATTTCATCATTATTCAGAATTAAATCATTTACCAAATTCACAAAGATATTTAATTCCAAAAAAAATGCAATAGATTCACTTATAATTTTATATAGAAGTGGACTAGTCTAAAAAGATTATGCATTAAACATTTTTAATATTTATCATAATTTTTGTAATGGTTTCTATTCCAGATGCAAAAGATAAAAATTGTACTTCGTCATTGTTAATAAGTCTTACCTCTCTTTCATCATTATCATTCTTATATAAGATTTGTAGATTAATCACCTCATTACTTTTATACATATAATTTACGATGTTATCATTATGTGTAAAAATAATAAATTTTAGATTATAATCATGAATAGCCATTTTTAATAGATAATACATATTTAAACAATTTTTATCATCAAAATAATCATTAGGATCATCTATAATAATAAACATATCATTTTTATATTTTGCAATAGCTATAAAAAGATTAAAAATAAAGTTTAATAGACTCTTTTCACCACTACTTAAAGGAAGTTCTGACTCAAACTTACCTATTTTGTCGATTTTTATAAAATTCTTTATATCATTAAAATCAAAAGATAATCTATTTTCACCAATTAAATTGTTAACTATTTCCTTAATTATCATAAAATGCTTCTCTTTGATACATGACAATGTATATAATGATTCTTTTTCCTTTTCTATAACTTCCTTATGGATTTTTTGTAATTTATCTAAATTATCGTAATCTTTTTTTTCAAAAATTTCATGTAATACATTAATTATAGTATTATCAACTTGAATTATTTTTTGAGTTAGTAATTCTAAGTAATTAAATGGATCCTCATAAAACAGTGACTTTTCTAATATTTTCGAAAAATATTCAACACTATTTTGAATATCAACAACATTAATAATTTGCTTTTTATATTCATTAATTTTTAGTTGCATTCTTTTTTTAACTTCATTAAAATTTTCTATTTTATTTTCACAAATATAACATTCATTCATTCATTCAATTGACAATATCGAACTATAGATTTTTTCAAGAATATTTATGTCTATATTTTTAAAATCCCTAGATATTCTTAATAGTTCATCTGATAATTCATTTTTTTTATCATTTATAGTTTTTTTTATTCTTTCAAAATTTTCTTTAATTTTCATATAATCATAATCTACTAATGTATCCATAGTTAATGCATTATTACTTTTGTGATTATTATCTAAATATTTCCTAAATTCATATAAATCATTAAAAATATTTGTATCTACAATATTTTCATCAATATCATATATTATTTTACTCAAAAAATGGTTTGTGATAATTTTCTCTATTATGAACAATTGCTTATTTTTTAAATAAATTGACAATAATTTTGTTCATACAGGTTTAGTTTTAAATATATTTAAGTTTTTTAGAGATTTTAAAATATTGTCGTTAATTGTAAAACAAATATTCTTTAAATCTGTTTTATTTTTATTTATTTCATTAATATTAGGTTTAAAAACAAAAGATGATGCATCAAAAAATGAGATATTATCATTATGAATACTCAATTTTATATATTTATCTTGAAACTTTTCTATCAAATGATTTGTTAGTACTGTTTTTCCAACACCATTATTAGCATATACAAAATTCAAATTTTTATTATCTAAAATTTCAATTTCATTATTTTTTAACTTAAATATATTAATATCAGTATTTCTTATCTTTATGCTCATTACTTAGTCTCTACTAATTCTGCAATCATCCTTTGAATTTCTTCTTCAGTTTTTTTGATTTCTTCATCAATTTCTTTTAATTCTTTATTAACTGCATTAATATCAATTTCTTCCTCTTCTTCAAAAGTATCAATATATCTTGTAATATTTAAATTAAAATCGTTTTCTTCAATTTCTTTTAAAGGAACTAATCTAGAGAATTTTTCAATTTCTTTTTTATTTATGAATGTATCAATAATTTTATTTGTATTTTCATCACTCATAATATTTTTATTTTTTGCTTTTATAAATTCTTTTGATCCTTCAACAAACAATACATCACTATCTTTAGTATCTTTTTCAAGTACTAAAATACATGTAGGAATTGATGCATTAAAAAACATATTTGCTGGTAACCCAATAACAGCTCTTAAATATTTTTTATGTCCAACTAAATATTTTCTAATCTCATATTCAGCATTTCCTCTAAACAACACTCCATGAGGAACAATTACTGCACATTTACCTTTTTGTTTTAACATATAAATCATATGTTGTATAAATGCAAAATCTGCTGTTGATTTTGGAGCCATTTTAGGATACTCATTAAATCTTGGATCTTCTTTTAATTCATCTGGTTTTCAATCAGTAGAAAAAGGTGGATTAGCTACAATAATATCAATTTGTCCAGCTAAATTTGCAAACTTATTATCACGTAATGTATTACCATTTTCAATTTGAAAATCTTTATATTTAATTCCATGTAAAAACATATTCATTCTTGCCATGTTATAAGTTGAAGTAGATTTCTCTTGTCCTAAAATCTTACCCCATGATTTAATATTATCTTTTGCTTTAATTAACAAAGAACCAGAACCACATGTTGGATCATAAATATATTGAGCTTCATTCACATTATGAGAAACAATTTTTGCTAACATTTTTGAAACAAAACTTGGTGTATAAAATTCTCCTGCTTTTTCTCCAGATTCAGAAGCAAATTTACCAATTAAAAATTCATATATGTCACCTAGAATATCATTATCTAAATCCTCAAAATTTAATTCTTTAATATCTAAATCTTTTAACATATTTAATAATGTGTTTGATTTATCTTCAGGTGTTTTTCCTAAAATAGATGCATTTAGATCAATGTCACTAAATAATCCATTAAAGTCCTTTGAACTATTTTTTCCTACTGTTGAATCTTCAATATTTTTAAAAGCTATGTTTAAACGTTCAATAATTTTTTGAGGATTATAACTACAATCTTCAAGAACACTTCTATATGTATCTTTATATTCAATAAAGAATCCGATGTCTTCTAACAAATAATTTTTAGCTCTATCATATAAATCTTCATTATTTTCTAATTCTTTATAAGAACATTTGCCTTTTAAAAGTTCATTTATTTTCTTTTCTATTTTTTCAGATAAAAATTTATAAAACATGAATCCAATGAAATATGGTTGAGATTCAGAAATCTTCATTGATGATTCAGCTCTAATTTTGTCACAAATTTTTCACAACATATCATTTTGATTAATCTTTTTATTTTCCATATTTTCCTCCATAATATTTTGATATTTTTTGTAGCAATTCTTTTTTTCTTTCTAACAATTCCAATGTTTCAATAACTTTGAATTCCAAATTTGACAATATTTTTGTTTTTTTATTTTTCTGGTAATTAATGTTGAAATTTTTAATGTCTAAGATTTTCAAAGTTTTTATATTTGTACCATTTAAAATAAATTGATGAATATTTTGCTTTAATATTGTAAACAATATTTTGCTATCAATACCACTTTTTGCTCTTATTATTGCAAAATTAGAAGATACAACTGTTTTATTATATGTTTTATTTACATATATTAATGAAATTGGAGGGAATAACTTTAATAAAATATCACCCTTTTGTAACAATGTATTTTGATCAATTTCATTATTTGCATAAACTTGATTAATTTTGTTATTATCAATCATATTGTTTTTTAATGATGAGTAATCAATCAAAGAATAAACATTATCGGTTTTAAAATAAGTAATTTCTCTAGATTTTAATATCCCAATAAAAACTTCAGATATATCTATTAGTTTCATAAGACCCCACACAAAAATTATAGCATAATATTTGTTCTAATCAATAAAAACTATAGATATTAATAAAAAAAATACTTTGTAATAATATGTTAATCTCATTATATAATATATATGTCAAGGCAGCGTAGTTTATACTATTAACTGTCAAAGGAAGTTGGTTTAACAACTTCCTTTTTTCATTTACTTTTCAAAATGCATATATCTTAGAATATCATTAAGGCATTTTAAATCATCGCATGTATTAAAACTAGTAGAAGATTTTTTAACGTTTTTTCTCAGCACCTTAATTTCATCATTTATTTCTTTAATAACCTTTAATCCTGTGTCAAATTTATCTAGTATGTCTAAAGTTTCTTTAATTCTTATATGTTTTGTATTAATTCCTGTTAATTTGTAATAAAAATCAATAATTTTCTTATTATGATCTAGGAAATTAAATTCATACACCATATTATTATGACAAAGTCTATTTCTTAATCTATTAATCATTTCTAAAAAATGAATAAATTCAACATTTGATATATCATTATTTTTAAATATGAATTTGACTATTTTCCCTTGAACATTAAAGTCTAAACTTTTAAAAATTTTAATTAAAGTTCCAAAGGTTCAATAAATTGATAAACATCATAGATGAACATTTTCTAATGAGTTAAATCTTTTTCTTACCTCTTCAATTAAGTAACCTTTTGAATCTTTAATATATTTAGTTAAATCACTAGCATTAATTTTAATTTTGTTTTTATTGTCATAAAAATTAGGAAAGATTAAATCCCATTCAAAAGATGTAAGAGTTAAAATTTCACCCCTACTTATTTTGTCAATTTTTTCTTTATATATCTTTGGTAGTAAATAAACAATAGCTGTGGAAATTTGCCTTTCAATATCTAAAACAGACTTTAAAATTTTTATTGAAATTTTTTTATCAAAAATGAATAAATATATAATGAAATCTGAATTACAATTCTTATATTCATTTCTATTTTCAGCTTTTAGAAAAAATTTATTATAGCTATTAACTAAATTATCATAATTATACTTTGATAAAAAATCAGTTAATTTTTCATAATCACCAATTATTAAATGTCTATTATTTCTTAAATGATCAATTTGTTGTTTAAATGTTAAAAACTTATAATTTTTATTATTCATATTTTCACCCTAAAATAATGATATTTCTTTTAGTTCTTTTAATCTCAAAAGCTTTCTAATAGTTACATCGACATTGTTGAATTTTTCATCATCAAATAATGGATCATTGATATATTCAGGGAGTTGAGACCTAATATATTCTTTGTCTAATTCTTTTTTGATTTTTAATTCTTGCATTAACTTATTGATAATTTTTGAATTTGTTTTTCAATTAATTTCTGCCACATTTGATGCATTGCTTATTTTTGCATCAATATATTTTTTTCAAAGATTAACTATTTTAGAAAAATCTCCACATATATAGATTTCTTTATTTCTTAGAAATTCTCTAAGGTATTCTGTATTTTCACATTCATCAGTTTGTTCATTAATAGTGTTTATGATTTTTTTATAATATTCAAAATCTTCTATTTGTTCTGGGATTTGATTAGGGCTAAACTTTATAATCTGATTAAATAAGTTTTTTAGATATGAAACATCAACTCTAATTGTTTCTAAATCGATTATTTCATAATCATCCCAAACATATATTAATTTTGTATCATTTGCTTTTAGCAACAATGATTTATAATGTTCTTTATATTGTTTAAAAGTACGCTCTGATATATTAAAATCATTTCAATTAAAATCTATTAATGGTTTAATTTTGTTAAATAATTTCATAACCTTTTTAAAAAGGGTTAAAAATTTAATACATTCATCTGCATCTTTTGTATTAATTTTTACAACATCATCAATTGATGGATATTCAGACAATAAATCATTTACAACTTTCTCAAATTCAGGTTTGATATCAGAATAAGTTAACACTTTCCAAAGAGAAGGTGTATTAATTCCTCCGTTTGTATATAACTTAAAAGCTTCTTCTACCTCTTCTTTGCTAGTTTTAAAAGAAATTATATTACCACTCTCCTTACCATTATATAATCTATTAGTTCTACTAATTGCTTGGATTAATGATTGATATCTTAATTGTTTATCTAGAAATAATGTATTAGTAATTGGAGAATCATATCCTGTTAACAACATAGAAACAACAATTATTAAATCGTATTTTCTATTAGAAAAATCTTTTTGAATATGTGTTTTGTATTTGTTAAAAATATCTTGTCTATTACTTTTCTCATTATCATTATTATAATCTACTCAAGCACTATTATATTCCTTAATTCTTTCGATAATAAAATCATATGCTCTTTTAGAAATTTCAGAATTTTTAGAATTATCAGAATTATTTACACTAAAAACTATGGCACAAGACAATCTATTGTCTGCTTTTATAATATCATAATATGCAATTGCTTCTTGAATTGAAGAACAAGCTAGCATTGCATTAAATGTTTTATTTCTTGTTAGATTATCATATTTGTCATAAATATAATTAACTATTCCCTGTATTCTTCCATTATTAACCTTGATGTTGTTTATTCCATCTAATTCATCATCTAATTCATCTTGATATTTTCTTTCTGTGATAGATGAATCTTTTTTTATTGAATCAGTAAACTTAAAAATGAATTCTAACACATTTCCATCCTTAATCGCATTATATGATGTATATTTATGTATCATTTCACCGAAAATAGATTCGGTTGTTCTTCCTTCATTAGAATTAATATCAAAAATTGGTGTACCAGTAAATGCAATATTAATTGAGTTTTTAAAGAAGTTATCAATATTTTTTCTCATTTCTCCAATTTGACTTCTATGACATTCATCAACCATAAAAACGACTTTTTTATTAGCTATATCTTTTAATCTATTTTTATTTTCACTCTTTAAAGCATTATTTAATTTTTGGATAGTTGTAATAATTATTTTTCTATTTGATTTTTTATCTATTAATAAATCAACTAAGTTATTTGTATCTGTTGCATTTTGTACAAGGTTAGGATCTGAAGAAAAAGATTTGAAATTATTAAAAGTTTGTGTGTTTAAATCATTACGATCAATTAAAAAAATTGTCAAATCAACATCTTTGCACTTTTGAGATAATATTTCACATGTTTTAAATGAAGTTAAGGTTTTTCCAGAACCTGTTGCATGTCAAACATAACCCGACTTTTGTTTGTTACTTAATTTATTATCGGTTACTCTTTTAATAATTTCATTAGCCGCATAATATTGATATGGTCTAAAGACTTTTATATTCTTTTTTTCATTATCAACCACAAAATAATTATTAATAAAATCTAATAAAAATTCTTTGTTAAAAAAAGAATCAGCAAATTTTAAAATTCC
>CASEIK010000023.1 GCA_949288005.1 uncultured Mycoplasmataceae bacterium
ATTTTTCTTTCATCTTTTGAAATTTGAGTGTATAACATAATTGCTCCCTTCCATACTAAGGGAGCACTTTTTTATTTATAGACAAATTATAAAGTGCTCCACCTTAATTATATGGTGTTGCACTTTATAATTCAATTTAGGAAAAAGCAGGATATCAACCTGCTTTTTTTATCAAATGAAAAATATAAAGTATATTATTTAATAATTTTAGTTACAGTACCAGCACCAACAGTTCTTCCACCTTCACGAATAGAGAATTTAGAACCAACTTCGATTGCAACTGGAGCAATTAATTCAACAGTAATAGAAGTATTATCACCAGGCATAATCATTTCAACACCTTCTTTTAATGTAATAGCACCTGTTACATCAGTAGTTCTAAAGTAGAATTGAGGTCTATATCCTTTAAACATTGGAGTATGTCTTCCACCTTCTTCTTTTTTCAAAGCATAAATTTCTGCTTCAAATTGTGTATGAGGTGTAATAGTACCAGGTTTAGCTAATACTTGTCCTCTTTCAACTTCTTCCTTCTTTGTACCTCTTAACAAAATACCTGCATTGTCACCAGCTTCAGCATAATCTAATTGTTTTCTAAACATTTCAATACCTGTTGCAACTGTTTTTTGAGTAGGTTTTAAACCAACAATTTCAACTTCATCATTTAAGTTTAAACGTCCTCTTTCAACTCTACCTGTAACAACAGTACCTCTACCAGAAATTGTAAAAACATCTTCAATTGCTAATAAGAAAGGTTTATCAACATCTCTTGCTGGGGTTGGAATGTAGTCATCAACTGCCTTCATTAATTCATGAATTTGTTTTTCATATTCTGCATCACCTTCAAGAGCTTTTAACGCTGAACCTCTAATTACAGGAGCATTGTCACCATCAAAACCATAAGATTTTAATAAGTCTCTAATTTCCATTTCAACTAAATCTTGCATTTCCTTGTCGTTCATCATGTCACATTTATTTAGGAACACTACAATCTTAGGAACACCTACTTGTCTTGCAAGCAAGATGTGTTCTCTAGTTTGAGGCATTGGTCCATCAGTTGCAGCAACAACTAGAATAGCACCATCCATTTGTGCAGCACCAGTAATCATATTTTTAACATAGTCAGCATGTCCAGGACAGTCAACGTGTGCATAGTGTCTAGCATCTGTTTGGTATTCAACGTGAGCTGTATTAATAGTAATACCTCTTTCTTTTTCTTCAGGTGCGCTATCAATTGATGCATAATCCATAGCTTTAGCTTTACCACTTTTAGCTAGAACAGTACAAATAGCAGCAGTTAGTGTTGTCTTACCATGGTCAATATGTCCAATTGTACCAATATTTACATGGGGTTTACTTCTGTCAAATTTTTCTTTTGCCATTTCATAATCTCCTTATTTAACATATTAATAATATCATTTATTTAAAAAATATGTAATTTTTTTTTAAAAAACCAAATAAAAATTACTATTTATAAATTATTTTATTAAAAATGGATGTAACTTTATTTGTTTTATCATCAATTGAGATCACAACAAATGATAATTGAAAATTATCATCAATAGCTTCTTTTAATCTAAAAAAGCTAGTTTTTTCATAAAAAAGGTCAATTAATGTTGCTGGTTCAGCACCTATAATTCCATTTGATGGACCAGTCATCCCTGCATCAGTTATATATGCTGTGTTATCTACAATCTTGGCATCATTTGTTTGAACATGAGTGTGAGTACCTATGATGGCAGTAACTTTATTCTTAAAGCAAATTAAAGCACAATTTTTTTCACTTGTTGTTTCACTATGAAAATCTATTATGTGTATATCATGAGTATCAATAGAATCAGTGATTAAGTTATCCAAAGCAATAAAAGGATTTGTAAAATCATTTTTTTGTTTACTATTATAAATCGAACTACCTAATATATTGGTGATTCTAATTCTTTTATTATTAACATTAACAACAGTTGTACCTTTACCAATTCTACCAATAAGTGATGATGATTTTATATTTAATGGTCTAACAACATTATGCATTGCTAACACATCTACATAATCACGTTGTTTTCAAGTATGATTTCCCATTGTAATCATATCGACACCAGCTTCAATCAATTGATTATAATCGCATATACTCAATCCTCTACAATTAGTAGCATTTTCTGCATTAACAATTGTAAAATCAATATTATATTCTTTTTTAAGTTTATCTAGTTTAGTCTTAACTGCTTTAATCCCGGTTTTACCAAAGATATCACCAACAAAAAGTATGTTCATATAAACTTTCTACATTAAAACAATAAAGTTATTTTAATCTAAAAATTTAATATTTTTTGATTTTATTTGTTTTTTTCTTCGATTGTCATATCATTCCTTCATATTAACAATTTTTGAACCAGTAACTTCAGGAATCTCATAATTAAATCTTCCATTAGTTGATTTAATAATCTCATACACTGCATTTACAAAACATTCAATGCATGAATAAGTTTCTAAATCATTATTATTGTCAACAAGGTATGCAAATATTATATGATTGCCTATTTTTTTACACATTATATTTGATGTATTGACTAACTCAACCAATTTAACAAAGAAAGAGGTAGCAATTGAATTAAAAGCAATATAACCTAATTTAGAATTAGTATATGAAATTATCAATGGTTTAATCATAGAAATATCAAGATTATTTTTTCATAAATCAATATATTGATCATTGAAAAGCTTAAAATCAAAATCTAAATCAAAATTCAATGTCATATCAAAAACTCTAATAACACCATTGTGGATTAAATCTTGATAATAGTAACTTGACGAGTTATTGGCATATTTTCGATCAAATTCCACATCATATACATCAAAAAAATATCTTGAGTAATCACTAAAAGAATCAATACAAATTATTTGAAAATTATCAAAAGCTAAAAAATTAGTCGGGCAAACAGTACTAACAATTTCAAAACTAGTAATTATTTTATTTTTTTCAACTATATTAGCTAGTTTACAAGGTTCAAAATTAATTCTCATAATCATATTTTACCATTATTAAGTAATAGTTAAAACACAATAACATTCAATCATTTCTATATCTTGTTCATATCTTGTTACTTTGATTGTAATGTTATTATTCTTAATAATATGAATTAAATTAGATTTAATTTTTTCTAAATAATTTTTTAACAAAATTTTTTCACAAACTATAGTAATATCAATGTTCTCTATATTAACTCCTAGGTTATTTAACTTATCTAGTGTTTCACATAAAAAAAATGTGCTATCTTTATTTTTGTAGATAGGGTTATCATCAGGATAAATTTCACCAATTGTTTTTTCTCCAATAGCTGCTAACATACAACTAGTTATAGAATGACAAATTAAATCACCATCTGAATGTGCAACAATTGAATACTTAGCATTATTAACTTCTACTCCACCTAAAATTAATGGCTTACTATTTTTATAAAGTTTATGTATATCCTTAGCAAAAAAAACTTTCATATTAACCAATTCTCACTTCTTCTTCCATATACTCAAAATTATTTTCTTTAATTTTACTTCTTCTGAATACAAGTAATGTAGAAGAAATACCATATTGTCCAATAAACATTAGCAACATTAAATAAAGTTTTCCTATTCAATTTAAGTCAACTAAATCTATTGATGATAAGCCAACTGTTCCAAAAGCTGATGAAGTTACATACATTGCATTAGAAAATGCATCATAAGTATCAGAACCTTTTTCAAGATTTGAAACAACAATGATAGCACCTATTGATATAATAATTATTCCAACAAAACTAACAATGAAAGAATCAACAACGTTTTTTGTTGGTATTTTTCGATGGTGAATTCTAACTGTTTTCTTTCCTAGTAAACGTGATCATATTGCTAAAACTAAAATCGCAAAAGTAGTTACCCGAATACCACCTGCAGTTGATGAAGGCGCACCACCAACATACATCATACCAATATTTAATCACTTAGTTGATGGATTTAAAATTCCATTATCGAAGGTTGCAAAACCTGCAGAACGAGTAGTGATTGCTTGGAATATTAAATTTCAAGATTTATTGAAATAATTTAAATTAGGATTGTTAATTGATCCAAAAGCACTTGATGTATCATTTCAAACCATGTTTAAGCCAGCACCAACAGAAGTACATTCAAATATGAATGTTAAACCAACTGATAAAATCATTAAAATAAAATAAGTTATTAAAGAAATTTTTGTTAGTAGTGAAACATGATGCTTTTTATTATATTTAAAATTAAAGGCATAAATCTTAAAAAATTTATATTGATATACAATTCTCTTTTTTACATCAATTTTAATAATTACATCATAGATTACAGGAAAACCAATACCACCAACAATAAATTCTAATGATGTCATAAATAAAAATAAAGCATTAGCATCGTTTCTATATGGTGCTAGAGAATAATCACTTATAATATCAAAGCCTGCATTATTTATGGATGATATTGAATGAAAAAAACCAGCTAAAAATGAATTAGCAGGATTCATATACAGATGGTTATAAGTACTTGAATCAATTGTTAAACCATTTTGTTGAACAATAGGAATATATGCAGGTTTAAGCAAAAATCAAAAAGAAAAGAAAAAACCAAAAAATAATTCAATCACTAGAATAAAAATCGATGAAGTAATTAACATCTTTTCTGTATCACCAATTTTTGTATTTCCTTTTTCAGATTGTGCTAACAACGTTTGACCTATTGTTACTTTGTCCATTCTATTAAATATCTTTCATATCAAAAAGAAAAGAAACATTATCCCGAATCCACCAAGTTGAATTAAGATCATTAAAATAATAGAACCAAAAGTTGAAAACACCTGGTAGGTTGGTGCTAATGTTAACCCAGTATCACTGAAAGCACTAAAAGCTGTAAAGAGGCAATCAAAAAAACCAAAATGAAATGTTTGATTACTATTAACTCATTTACTACCGTCAAAAACTTTTAATGTCATTACATATTCATTATTTATATATTGAAGATTAAATTGATCACCACCAAAACCTTCTAATCTAAATGGTTCTAATGAGATAGGTAAATATAATAAAATAGAAAAAATTAAAAGTAGCAAAAAGTAGATTCTAAACATTTTTCTACTAGTCGAAGAACCGATGATAATATTTTTTATACCAGTTTTGGTGAAAACGTTTTTTCTAAACTCTTTAAAATACTTTTTAATTGTCTTTGTGGTAGTTGAATTCATTTTTTACCATTTTTACAATAATATATTATAGTGTATAATAATTAATATTATTTTCAAAATGGTGATTTATGAAAAAAAATGTGTTTGTTATTGGTTTAGGAAGATTTGGTAGAAATTTAGTATTAAATTTAATTGAAAATGATGTTGATGTTGGTATTGCTGATATTGATAGCAAATTAATTCAAGAATTTGGTTCAGCAAATGGAATTAGTACTGCAATTACACTTGATTCAACTAATCTTGATGCTTTGATTGCTTCTGGAATCAACAAAGTTCAAAAAGTAGTTGTTGCAATGGCAGATATTGAAAACTCATTATTAACATGTGCTAATTTAAAGGAAATTGGTGTAAAAAGTATCACTGCTAAAGCGCAAAACAATACACATTCTAGACTTTTGAAAGCAATTGGTGTACAAGATGTAATTTTCCCAGAAAAAGATTCGGCTGAATTAACTGCTCAACAAATTATTTATGATCAAATAAACATAATAAAAAAGAATAAAGAAATAACAATTCTTAGTGTTGTTATTAAAGATGAAAAACTATTCAACAAGCCTTATAAAGATATTGAAAATGATGATTTCAAGATTTTCGCTGTTAAGAAGAATGAATTAAATTCCAAAATAGAATATAACATTACAAATGATGATTTGATTGATAAACTTGATAAGCTATACATTATATGTGATAGTTCGAAACTTAAAAATATCAAAAAAATCTTTAAGAATGAAGAAAAGCAAAAAAAATCTAAATAAGAATATTTAGATTTTAATAATTATTTATATACTATATACTCTTTGGGAAATGTAGGAATTGAACCTACTAAATTACCAATATTTCCATATGGCAGGGGTAGCAGGACTCGAACCCACAACACGCGGATTTGAAGTCCGCAGTTCTACCATTGAACTATACCCCTATAATAAGTAGAAGTTATTTACTAAAAGCTTCTACTAAATCATTAAGTGTTTTAATGGTAATTAATTTTTCATCATCAAGAGTAACACCTAATTCTTCTTCAATTTGCATAATCAAGTTCATTGCAGCTAATGAATCTACATTTAAAGATTTCAAATCCCTTTGCATGTCACTAAAATCAATTTTAATACCATTATTCTGTGCAACTTTTTTAATAGCATCAACAACTTTATTAGACATTTTATCCTCTTAAATTTAGATCCTTCAATAATTTACGATAAGCTTCAATATCTTTTCGTTCAAGATATTTTAACAACGATTTTCTTTTTGAAACTTTCTTGTACAAACCTCTTTTTGAATGTTTGTCTTTTTTATTTTCAACCATGTGTTGAGTAAGATTATCAATTTCAGCAGTTAATAATGCAATTTGAACTTCAACTTTACCAGTATTGGTTGCAGAACCACCAAATTTTTTAACAATCTCTTCTTTTGTTTTTTTTGAAACAGCCATTTAATCTCCTTTTTAGCTTTTAAGAATTACCAAGTAAAAATAAATCATTGTTTACCTAGTAATACATTTCCTTCCATATATATTTTATTAAAGTTTTTTTAAAAATTTATAATTTTTAAAAAAAATAACAAAATTTAACTATTATTAATTATTGTTTTTTTTTAATTTTTTCTAGACTAACTACTATTTTTCATATTCTTAAAACAAAACATTAATGCCATAAAAATATAAACAAAATTAAAATGTAATTTTAAAGAAGAAATATCTCTAAATATTGTTGTAAACACTAACAATCAACTTATGAAAAAAATGTATAATTATATATATATGAAAACTGAACAAAAAGATTTAAAATTCTTTCAAAAAAAACTTAAAGAGGTTGATATTGTCGCTTACAAAACAATGGCTAAAAAAATGAAAAATCCACTTGAATTGGTAAATGAATTAATTAGACATTATCAATGAATCCTAAAACATGGTGATCTTGATAAATTGAATTTACAAGATAATAATAATAGAATTTATCAAGACTTATTTATTTATGCAATGACATCATCAAAAGACTTCTCTGATGAGTTTTATAATTATTTTATTAATTGTGTTAAAATTGCTTATAACAAAAAAACTCGAAGATGAAATTTTAGGTTAGTAAATGAAATTATTGTTAACTCAAAAAGGTTATATCATTTTGATGTGGCTGCAATGTATATTCTAATTGCTACTACATTAGGTGAATTGCAAGAATATATTAACAACATAAATATAAATAAAATTATTCATATAACCCATACACATGTAATTGAATTATTTGAAGGAATTGTTAGCCAAAGATTCTACAATGAATTAAAGAAAAAAATTATTAACAAAAGAGTTCTTATAAATGAATATGATTATAACTAAAATTATGTACAACTTTCACAAATTTCTTGTACTTCTTCTTTGATTGTTTTACAGTAATAAAAAGTTTTTATACCAAGTAAAAATCCCCATATATGTAGTAAACTAAATTCAGTTAAAGATTTAACTTGTTTAAAATAAACATTTATTGATTGTGCTTGATCCAAATAACATTGTCTAATAGCAGCCATTTTTATCAACGCATATTGATCACAATCAGTTGCAATTTTATAATATTTTC
Organism: uncultured Mycoplasmataceae bacterium; assembly: GCA_949288005.1. Classification (GTDB taxonomy): domain Bacteria; phylum Bacillota_I; class Bacilli_A; order Mycoplasmatales; family Mycoplasmoidaceae; genus Mycoplasma_L. The sequence continues at coordinate 7,798 of CASEIK010000023.1, forward strand.
AATTATGGATATTTGGAACTAATGTTGGTAAATTAGTTTTTCCATCTTCCTTGTAATAAAAATTTTGAATTGGTTCAATACTCTCGGTGGCATTAATTGCTTTTCCACTAGTTGCAGTTGGTGCTATTGCTAATAATTGTGCATTTCTAATTCCATACTTTCTTATTCGAGAAGCTAAATCTTTTCATTTTTCCATATCAGGTTGATATTTAGTTAAATTAAGAGCATTTTTATTTGCCATGAATATCGGTAATTTACCTTCTGCTCATTTTGTTTCAGAAAATGCTGGAAAAGAACCTTTTTCTATTGCAAGATTGTGACTAGCTTCAATTATTGAATAAGAAAGCTTATCAATGATTTCATGCATTTTTTCTAATGCTTCTTGTGAATCAATCACCTTTTTTTCATTAGCTAAATAATTTGCTAGATTTAACATACCAATTCCTAGATAACGATATTTCTTGTTAGTTGTTTTTGCTTCTGCAACAGGATATAGTGCAATATCAATTGTATTATCTAAACCTCTAACTACACACTCTACAACTTTATTTCTCATTTCCTTTGATGCGTACATATAGTTATAAATATTAATTGAAGCTAAATTACATAATGCTATTTCTCCAAGTTCATATTGTTTACTAATAAATGTTTTTTCATCATCATCAAAAATAATTTGCTTACTAAATTTAGATTCTCTACTTGGTAATACAATTTCACAACATAAATTAGAACTATTGACATATCTATTTAATAATGATTTTTCATTAACATTTTCCTCATGAAACAAATAAATATTTCCTGTTTCAGCTCTTTCTTTAAAAATCAATGCCATTAACTCTCTAGCAGAAATAACCTGTTTTTTAATATTACTTTTACTTTCTAATTCAATATATTTTTTATTAAATTCTTCACCGAATTTATCAAGTAATTCATGAGCATCTTTTGGATCAAATAAAGTAATATTCTCTCCATTTAAAAATCTATCAATGAATAATTGATTTAACTTAACAGCATACTTTAATTGTCTTGCTCTATTTTCTTCAGTACCTGCATTGTTTTTTAAAACAACTAACTCTCTAACATTATAATTTCATCATTGAAAATAAATACAGCAAGCTCCTGGTCTAGTTGATCCTTGATTGAAAGCTTTAATTGTAGATTCAAAAATTTTCACAAATGGAACAGGACCAGAGCTAAAACCATCATTTCCTACTATTTGACTACCACTAGATCTTATTTTTGAAATATCTATTGCTGTGCCACCTTTATTTTTTGAATAAATTGCAACATCTTTTGCAACATCCATAATAGAGTTTGTATCATCACCAACTCTACTCAAGACACATGAACTTAATTGTTGATTTTTTGTTCCGGCATTCAACATGATTGGTGTTGCCATGGTAATATAATGTTGACTAATTACATCATAGAAATCTTTAACCAATTTCATTCTTATATCTTTTCTTTCGTTTCAAAACAAACTCATTGAAATACGCATATAAGCATGCTGAGGTAATTCAAATTTTTTATTTTTAGAATATGACATACAATATTTTTCATAAAAAATATATAGTGATTTATAAGTGAATAAAAAATCTCTTTCTTGTTTGATATATTTATTTAGTTCCTCAATTTCTTCATCAGAATAAGATGAATAAATTATTTGATTATATTTGTTTTTTGATAAACCTTTATCAATGACATCTTTAAAGTTTGGATATGTGGTTTTTTTGATATTTCATGTTTCTTTATACAACTTCAATAACAAAAGTTTAGCAGAAATTAATTCATATTGTGGAGACATTCTGCTTATCTTATTAACTACTGACTTTATTAATTCATCATAAACATCTTGAATTTTAATCTTATTGTATAACTTAATTCGAGTTGAACTTAAAATTTGATTAGCATAAATTTCATTGTTGTCACAAGCTCATAAGCAAACCTTTTTCATTTTATCAACTTCATACTTAACAATTCTTCCATCACGTTTAATAACCAACAAATCATTTGCATCAATGGTAGTTTTAGAATTTATTTCTAATTCACCATCACTTGAGATTGCTTTTTCAATATCACTTAAAAATGTTTTATTGTTTTCTTTACTCATTTTTATCTCTTTCCTGTAATTTAATTAATTTGTTGATTTCTTTTTTTAAATCAAAATTAGCAGTGTCATCAATCATTGATCCAATATTGTAATTTAATGCTTGTGCTTCTTGTTGAGCAGTGTTATCTTTATTGATATCTTTATATAATTGAAACCAACTAACAATTTCAGAATCATTTCTGCATTTATATTTTGGTTCTAATCCTATTTTTCTTAACCTATCATTAGCATAAAAATTCATAAAATCCTTCATAACCTCATAAGTTAATGATGGCACATCACCAATTGATAATAAAAATTGACCTCATTCTAATTCATCCTTAATAATTGCATCAACTATTTGGTAAACTACATCTTCAAACCAACCAGAACTAAATAAACTAGTAAAACATTCATTTTGATCAGTTCTTAAAATATTAATCAAACCTGAAACAACACCAACATGCATATCTTCATCGAAGTTAATAAGTTTTATAATTTTAGTAATTCCAGGTATCGCATCTTTATATGAAGAGTTAATTAAATAAGTGACCATAAAAGAAATATAGAATTTTAAACCTTCTAAGAAATAAATGTGAACCAAAAGTTTTAATATTTTTTTCTTGTTTTCATCATTTTCTTCTAAAACATCATTCTTTAATAATTCATTCATTTCATCATAAGCATCTATTTCTTTGTCAATTCTTTTCTTTATTTCAGGAATGTTATATACTCTATCAAAAATATCAGTTGCATTTGATGGAAACATTTCTCTAATAATGTGAGAATATGATAATGAATGAATTAGTTCAAAGAATGCTTGGGTTTTAAAAACTGCTTCTCATTCACTTTCTGTTACTAAACGAGACATAATAGTATCCAAACCTCTATTTTGCCCGCTATCCATTAATGTCTGAAATAGAAGATTATGAATTAATATTTCTTGAGTATGAAAAGGAAGTGATTTAAAATTTTCTCTATCATAAATTAATGATATTTCTTCTGGTGTTCAAAAAGCTTGTCTCATTGCTCTTTCAATTACTTTTGAAAAATTGTTCTTATAAAAGTCATATCTTTGAAATCCATTATATTTACCAAAAAAAATACGCTGTTTATTAATAGGAATATTTAGATTAAGGTTAACTAATTTTTTCTCTTTCATACTACTCCTTAAAATTATTTCACATCATCAAATTTATCTAATTTCTTTCTATTTTTTTGCAATTTTTTATGTAATTTAACCAATAGTACAGCTAATACTATAGATCCCCCAATGACAGAAAAAATTATTATCATAGAAACAATCAATGGATTATATGATTCATCAATAAAACCAAAACCATGTATTCTAATCACATAAGGACTACTTGGATTGGTAATCTCTATTGGTATAGAGTTATTATAATAAAAACTTCCTGAAATTAAAACATTTTCTATAATAAGTTCATTTTTTTGTTCATTAACACTAACAAAAGAATTATCCACATTGATTTCTAATGGATTATTAATAGGAGAATTTTCTATAGTTATTAAACCTTTTTTTATAAGAGAAGAGCTGTTTCCATTAAGTATTATTTGGTTGCCAAATTGCTTTATTTGTGAATAAACATCCTGAACAGTAAGGGTTTTTTGTGCACTATTACATGGTATTGATAAATCATGTGATTGATTGTAGTTAAAAGATGTAGAATTTATAGTAGTTATAGGTAGTTGTTTAAACCCAACAAGTACAACAGTTCCATTGATTGTTGAATTAGAAATTTCACCATCAATCAATATGTTTGTCAATGAAATGTCAACAATTGCAGATAAGCCTTCTGCTATTGGTTTAATCTCATTAACAATTAAATCGTTATCAAAATTAAAATTAGTTGGTAAATGAATAAATATATTTTCATATTGCGAAAATAACTTTAAAATGTTATTCACATAATAAATACCAGAATCTGGATTTTTTGACAAATCAGTTGCATAAATATTGTTGTATATAGATGGTAATGATTTCATTGAGTATTCTTTACTTGAATTAATTGAAGTAGATACTATTTTTTTAAATCCAGTTAATATAACATTACCTACATGAATATAATTATTAACTAATGATAAATTACCATCATATACATTTCTAGCATATACTTTTACTTCAATTTTACCTTCATTAGGATAACGTATAACATAATCATTATTGTTATTTGATAGTTGTATATCATTTTCTGGAGAAAAACCATCCCCTCATGATGTTAATAACTTATTTTGATTAAATAATTGAACTAATAGATTTTTAATTTCATTGTTTGTAATATTGTTTACGTTTACATTAGCATGTGTAGTTGAAAAATCATGAGTATTAGGTGATTTAATTTGTGTTCTACATATCTTCTTAAATCCAAAAAATTTTATTCAACCAAATTCTTTAAAATTTGAAATAATATTTCCAGATTTATCAAAAATATTTCTTGCTTTTATTTGAAAAGAAACTGAACCATTGCCTACATCAGGAGTTCAACTATTTTCAATAATAACTAAATCATCTGTTGCATTGAAACTAGTTGGTACAGGTGATAGTAGCTTATTATTTGATTGAAAACTTATTAAATCATTTTTAGCAAGATTAGTACTATAATTAACAATTGAAGAGTTTGCTTGATTAGATAACTCAAAGCTTGATTTTAATAGTTTTGTTTCACTTGCTTGCCTGAAACCTGTAATTATTAGATTTTGAATTGCAAATTCATCATGTACAACACCACCTTGAGAATTAATTCAATAATTAATTGTAAATTCAACATTTATAGAACCATTCATATTATTTGGTATAAGATTTTTGATAATTATATTGTTAATAGAAAAATCATTTGGAACATTTTTAATGATATTGTCTCTAGAGTTAGTGTTACTATTTAAGAAATTTCTTGCTCAAACCTTTAATTTATCACTATTGTTTCCGTTTTGAAGAAAATCATTTGGAAAAACATTAGAAACATCTGGATAACCAGTAGAAAAATTATTTTTAATAACTGTTTTATTAATTTCTTTAAAACCAGAAATAATTATATTGTTAATTTGTAAATCTTGATTATTATCAAAAGAACCATTTGTATTGTTAAAATAATATTTCAAATTCATAGTAGATATAGTGATGCTATTACTATTTAATGGTGTAATATCTTCTTTTTTAATCACTAAATCGGTAATTAGAAAATCTCTAGAAGCATTTGTACTATTTGGAATATTATCGACTACACTATTTATATTTTGAAAAACAACAGTTTTTAAATCATTAAAATAATTATCAATTTCATAAGGATAATAATTTTTTAAAGAAGAATTAGTTGGTATCATTATTTCGTTGTTTGTTGCACTGGTGGTTGGTTTGATTTTTGAAAGATTGATGAACTTAATATTACCAAAACTACTTGACTGATTATTTGTTACCTGTTGTCCTGATGAATTTATATAATTATTTTTTAATATTAGTTCACAATTTATTTCTCCATTAATATTATTGAATTGCACAATTCTAAATTCCATATCAGTTAAATAATTAAAAGTATCAAGCGCATTATCGTTACCTATCGCCTGTTCAAAGACTAATTTATATAAATCATTTTTATTATTTGAAATTGCTATTTGTGGAATTTTATTTATTGAATATCCATTTATTTCTCTAGTTAATAATTGTGTACCACAACTAAATCCAGAAATTGTTTTTGAATATGGTGTATCCTTTTTGATATTTGTCGCAACAAAGAAACTATCATCACTTAAAACATCAATATTCTTACAACTATATGGTGAATAAAAATTTACATTAATGGTACCAGTTGCATCTGCTGATTCTAAGGTGATAGGGATATTTAGATATTGCAAATAATTAAAAGCTCTAAAACCAAAAGATAGTATATCTCCTCAAGTTTTTTTACCACTAGTTGTTGGTTTACCAATAGGAATAGCATTAATAGCTTCAGAGGCTTTTAAATCTTTGTATTCTGTTAAGTTATTTTCATTAACATTTATTGTTAATAGCGATGTTTGTTGTCCACTTTTGTCAGTTGAAAAAGTTCAAATTAATTCATTGTTTGAATTCAAACCAATAAAACCATCTAGTCCACAAAAATTATCATTTGAATAATAATTAACTTCCTTTTTTTGAGTATTTGAACTACTTATAGATATTGTTTTAGAACCAGATTTAAAAAATATTGAATAATCCATTTGAGATATTGATTTATTATCGATTAGAAATCTCAAATGAACATTTTTTTGTTTTGTTAATGGGATATTTATTGTTGTTGTAGAAGGATTAGATAATTGGAAATATCCTTCATTTCCAGACATTACATAGTTTAAAAAAGTATTGTTAGAAGAATCCACTAAATTATTTGATGTAAAAGAAAAATTACCATCACTTTCTAATGATGAAGATAGTTCAGTAATTAAAATTTGATTTTTATTTAAATAATCTTTTCCATTGCTCGAATTATTATTAACTTGTTTATTTGAAGATAATCTTGAACTATTTAATTGATCATTATTTTTGTGAACTGTAAATAATAAATTATTATTTGATTTTTTTAATGAAAAAATTTGATCACTTTGATTATTTGTTGGAGCAATAAAAATTTCATCAAATTTTATTGAAAAATAATCATCATTACCATATTGTGCTATATCGGATACTTTAAATGCATTTGTTGTTTTATTGTTATGACAATTTAAATTGTTAGTTTTATATTCATTTCTACTTTCAACAACAAAACTATATACAATTGTAGTCGTTGTTAATACACAAGTTGTTAATACACAAGGAAAAAAGAATAAACATTTTAATCATAACTTCATATCAAAAATGTCATATAATTATTAATAATTATATAACATTTAAAGATTTTTTTATTTCCATTTTATATTCATCAACACCAGGTTGGTCAAAAGGTTTTACATTCAAGAATAATGCAGAAGCAAAAGCAGAAAAATCTAAGAAAGCAATTAGTTCTGCAAAAGATGTTTCATTCATTTCATTCATTATAATTTGAATACAATTAATATTACCTTTTCTTGAATGTGCGGTTACAACACTTTTTCTAATGATATTTTCAAGCTCAAATAAATTGAAAACTGTTATAAGATCCAAATCATCATCATTATTAAAAGATGTATGATTAACTCTTAATACTTTTGACTTATTTTGATACATTAAATGTGTCTCAAAAAAATTCTTTGGACCTTGTTGGTACAATTGACCAATTGAATGTAAATCAACTGAATAATTAGCTATTGTAGGAATTAAACATTTTTTCTTACCTTCTGTTTCAGCAAATATTTGTTTATAATGTTCAGATATAAAATACATTTTTTCATTATATGTTGCAAAAACCTCAACTGCTTTGTTAAAATCCATCAACATAACAAAGCGAATAAATGCATAATCTATAGGTGATTTATCTGAAAAACTTAAATATTTTTTAATTGTTTTTTTTCATGATGTCAACATTTTATCAATGTCTAAGTTAGCTAATTTAAAAACTAATAGACCAACTGATGTAAGTGTAGAATAACGACCACCAATATTTTTTTCAATTTTCAAGGTTTTATAATTATGTTTTTTTGCTATAGATAAGAGTTTACCACTAGTATCATCTGTAATAGCAACAATTCTTGATGTATGGTTTGATTTATATTTTTTAAATAATGCTTCTCTAAATATTCTAAAATTTAATGAAGTTTCAAGTGTTGTACCTGATTTTGAAATAACTATAATGACTCAATTTTCATTTTTTAATTCATTTAAGGTGTCAATAATATATTCTTGATCAACTGAAGAAATAAAATGAAATTTTGAGTATGTTTCATGGTTTGTACACATTTTCAAGCAAGCTTTAATTCCTATATAACTACCACCAATCCCAATAACAACAAATTTTGAAATGTTTAATTTTTCTCAATCTCTAACAATTTTTTTAATATTATTATAGTCATGTTTATAAAAATCATTAGTTGGTCATTTTAATCAACCGTTCATTTCATTTTGACTTCTACTTATTTTCTTAATTTCTGACTTAACATTATTTATTTCATTTTGATGCTTTTTTTTACTTTTTTGAAAATCAAATAATAAATTACTAGTATCTAATTTAATCATATTTCTACCTCATCTTTGACATTATTGATAAATAATCATTGTATCTTCACTTACAAATAGAACCATCTTCAACCATATCTTTTATTTTACATTTTTTTTCATCGACATGAACACAATCATTAAATTTACAATTAAAACAATTATTTAATTCTTTTCGAAAAAAAATAGAAGCAAAATCTCTTTTATCTATATCTAAATCAACAGTAGAATAACCAGGTGTATCTACTACAAAGAAATCATCTATTTTCACTATTGAGGTATTTGTTGTAGTATGCTTTCCTCGATTTAATGCTTTTGAAATTTCTTGTGTGTTAATTTTAAGATGTGGGTTTATCTTATTAATTAATGTAGATTTACCAACTCCTGAATTACCAACAAAACAAATGATGTTATTCTTAAATGTTTTTAACATATTGTCAAAATCAACATCATTATTTACATCATAACAACGATAGCCAATTTCATTTAAATCATTAATGTATTGAAAAATAGGATTATTCTTATCGACTAAATCTAATTTTGTAATAACTATTTCAACATCAACATTTTTTGACTCATAAAAACAAATCATCTTATTTAAAAGCAAACTATTAAAATCAGGTTCAATAGCAGATTGAACAATCATCAACTTATCAATATTTGCAACCTTTGGGCGAAGAATAAAATTTTTTCTTTGCAGTATATTTACAATCTGATAATCATTGTTGTTGGTAGTGTATTCAATATAATCTCCAGCACAAATTTTTATTTTATTAAGTCTTAGATTACCTTTAATGCTAGCTTGTATTTCCTTGGTACCATCAAAGAATCACACATTGTCTTTAATTACTTTTGTAATAAAACATTTATTTACCAAATGCTCCACCTACATTCATGTAATATAAAATTAATATAACCACTATTACTACAATCACTATCAAGCAAATAGAAGAGATTAAAGTATAGAATCATCACTTCTCATAAAATTTTTCACGTTCTTTTTCTATTTCAATATTAAAGAAAGGAGGTTTTTGAAATTTTCTTTTTTCAATTGGTTTTAGTAATGGTTCATCCTTTCTTGCTGGATCATCTCAAGTGTTTAAATCATTAATTAATTCATCAATATCCTTATATCTAAATTTTTTATCCTCTGGTTTTGAAGCAGTACATCGAAAAATAATATTTTCTATACTATTTGGAACATTTGTTATACTATTGCTAATGATTGGTAAGTCATACTTTAATCATAATCGTATTATCTCTGGATCACTTGTAGAATTCTTATCATACTTAAATGGTAATGTACCTGTAATCATGAAATATAAAATAACACCTAATGAGTGAAAATCAAATTGTGGTGAAATAATTTTTCTCATTTTATTTATGCTATCCTTATTTCCTTCATAAGCAGATTTAACAATACTTGATTTTAAATCTAAAACATCTGGTGTTGTATAGTCACAAGTACAATAAATAGTTTCTTCAGAAGAACTAATATTAGCATCATAAAAAGATGTTGCAATACCATAATCAATAATTTTTATTTCAGATAAATCTTTTGTTAGAATTAAATTCTCTGGTTTTAAATCTCTGTGAATTACACACACCTTATCATTTAATTTATGGAAATGTCTAACACCATCACAAATCTTCTTAAAATAAAAAAGTGCTCTATGTACTGAAAGAGCTTTATTTTCTTCTAAAAATTTATTTAAAATAGGACCTTCTATGAATTCAGAAACAATAATAACAAGTGAATCATTGGAACTTCATTTTATCGGTTTAACAATATTTTTATGAGGATTCTCAAATATAGATCATGTTATTTGGAATTCATCAATTGCTTTCTTTCATTGATTTTCACTATCAACTAGTTCTTTAGTTTTTTTAGATTTAGGTTCAGGTTTCTCAATTATTTTAATAATTACATATTTACTATTGTTTGAAGTTTTTTTAGCTACACTTTCAGCACGATAAACCTTACTCATCCCACCTTCGCCGTATTCATCAAGAATTCTATATCCTAAGACAACACTTCCACGATGAAATTCAGGCATATTTTAGAACCCCATTACTACAATTGATAGATTGTCATTAGAATTGTTTGCTAAAGCTTTAGCAACAATATTGTTACAAGCATATTTAAAATTATCTTGGTTTTCAAACACATATCTTGCAATATCATTAATTTCAACAAAATTATGACATCCATCAGATGTTAGGACAATGAATGCGCCTTGTTCAATATCAACTTCATATACTTCAGGGACAATAGATTTATTATTCATCGCTCCAACAAACTGAGTGATAGCAAATAAATTATCTTTATGCATTTGAAAATATTCAGGACCTGCTTTAACTTTCACTAAATAGTTGTAAAGATTTTGATCTTCTGTAACTTGATAAACCCTATTTGGAGATATATATCAACATCTAGAATCACCAACATTAAAAATATATGCTTTTGTACCAACCACAATGCAACAAACAAAAGTAGTAGCCATATTTTTTAATTGTTGGTCCTCAATAATAATAGATGATATTCTTTCCCTAGCATAACTAATAACATTATTAATTCAATTTGTAATTTGTTCACTAGTTAAATAGTTAAGGTCAACATCAAAAAATCTTTCTTTAAAAATTTCAACCATAGTGCCACTAGCAGTAGAACCACCTTTATAGCCACCTAATCCATCACAAATAACACCAGCATAATTATTGTATTTATTAACACCAGCTCATGCAACATCTTCATTATTTTGTCTAACTTGACCAATATCAGATAAGAATTCAAATTTCATATAAACCTTTTTAATAATAATGTAAAAACAAACTATATTATAACACAACTAATCAATATAGATTATTCAAGTTCAAAACCAGTATATGAGTTTATTCCACCCATGTTAACCACATTGTAACCCATTCCCCTTAGAACTTCAGCAGCATATGCACTCCTACTACCGCTTCTACAATAAACATAGATTTTAGTATTCTTACTTATATTTATTGAATCAATTTGGTCAAGAGGAATGTTAATCGCTTTTTTCATATGTGTATTATCATATTCACCACTTGTTCTAACATCAATTAGTTTAGCTTTTGATTCACTCTTAAAATCAGAGTATAATGAACTAAAGTCTTTTTGCTTATTTAACGATTTATTAACAGCACTAAAAAAACCAAATAATTTCATATTTTAGTTATAGCATAATTCTAAAAATCAATGCAATAGGTGAAATTACAAAATATTTATATTTTATTTTTTTACAATTTCTTTTTATGCTAAATAAAATTTTTATTAAATAATCTTCTTGCTCTATATAATATATATATGCTAAATTTCAATATTGCCAAAAGATATAGCTACAATAATGCATCTAGAAATACTATTATCAATTCATTGGTAGCAATTTTATTAGCAATTATCACATTAATTTTTAGTTTTGTAAGAACATCTTTAACTACATTTACTTTCGGAGTAACATCATTAGGTTTTTTAACTATTGTTTTAGCCATACTACCTTATTTGAATTCATCTCATGGTGGAATAAATTCTGTAAGTGCTTTTAATCTATATGAACCTATGAATAAAATTAAGAATGGAGGTTTATATTCCTTTAATGATATAAATAAAAAAATTGCTAATCTTAGACCTCAATATTATTTATTTGGCGCAATATATACCATAATTATCTTTGTTATTGCTTTTGCTTTTCCATTTATTTTTAATAATAATGGTTCTTTTACAAATGGTATAGACGTAATAGAATGATATGAATCTACATTATTTATTCTTGCTAATTGTTTTGAAATGTGGGTAACTTTTTTTGTTGTTCCAATTAGCATAATATTACTTTTCATAATGAATAAATCATACATTTATAATTGAATAAACATTGTGCTAACGATTTTGTTTAATGTTATCATAATTGTTCTTTTTATTTTGATTGAAAATAAACTGATTAATCTTAATTTTATCTGAATGAATATTATTATTTTTTGCTTATTTGGATTCAAATTATTGTTAATGCTTTTTATATTGGCATTCGTGAGAAAAAGTTATTTTCCATGATATGAAAAAATAAAACCTGATAGTTGAAAATTAACAAAAGATAATTTTTACATAGTTATTAGTCAATATTTTAATCAGTTTGGAACTGATTTATTTTCAATTGCTTTTATAATATATTCCGCAATAAGTTTGAGAGAGTCAAATTCTAATATATCACTTTATCATGGCTCTCATGGGGGTGTAGCAAGTAATGGTTTAGGTTTTGATGCTAGTGCAATTTTTTCAGTTTATTTATTGTTAATATCATCCGCTCGAGAAATTGTACATTCTATTATTGATGCATCAATCCCATCGTTAGTAGAGCATATGTTTAAAAACAATAACAAAATAGATAAACACTTCTTCCATCGATATCAATTATTAACAACTTATACGACATGTTATACAATTACTACTTTTTTGTTTACAATTGCTTTTTCCAACTCACTATTTTTAGATTTTTCTGACCATGCTGATGGAGAACATAATCATATCAACTTTAATCCAATTCTTTCTTTAGGTCTATGTATTCCTATTTTTATTGAATCAGTTTTATCAACATACAATCATTTATTGCCAGTGTTTGGAAAATTCAAAAAAATAATGAAAATAAATATTATCAAAGCAATTATCAATACATTGTTGCTAGCTATATTTGCAACTAGTATATGTTTAACACAAAAAGGATTTGAAACAAATGGATTATACTTATCTATTATCATATCTTGATCAATATCCTTGATATATAGTTATTTTTCTTCAAGACTAGTTGTTATAAAATATATTTGAACTCGTGATGGATGTATCAATCTAGGTTTAAGAACATTCATTACATATCTCTATGTTTTTGTTTCATATGTTGGTTTATTTCCAATATTTATAATTTATGCAAATGAAATAAACCACACACTAGAAACATTAAATGTTTACGGCAATTGCTTAATTGTAATAGCTATATCAATTGTTAATCTATTTGTTTGCTTCTTTAATTTATATATATTCAGAAATGATGATGTCAAATACTATATTAAAGAATTTAATTTTAAAAACAAACCAATGTGACGTTTGATGTAATCTCATATATTATATGAAAAAAAGAATTACCATCAAAAAACAAAATTAATATATAATAAAAGAGTTAGGATTTGAAAATGTACATACTATATAAGATTTTTTCCAAAATATCAAAAATACTATCAAATACATTAGTTGTTGTGGCAATTCCAATTTCAATAATTCTAGTTGTTGGATTCACCATTGTTGTATTTTTACAAAACTTTTTAGATGGTATTGGTTTGTGAAAAAGTGTGGAAGAACAATTAATTAGTTCTAATACCTACAATGTATTGCAATATTCACAACTAATAGCATTAATCTTGTTATGTATAATAATTGCTTGTTGAGTTATATTTATCATTTCTTGATGTATTAAAAAATGTACATTCAAAAAAATTGGAGATATGTATATTGCAAGAAATAAAGAATATAGAAATAATGATATAAACAATTTTAAGGAAAGACTTGAAAAATATAGATATAGAGATTAAACATACTTATTGTATGTTTTTTTATTCTTATGTAATAAATATACATATTATAATCTTTGCTTAAAGCATACATATGCAAACAATAAATTTGATTTAGTTAAATTAGTGATAGATTTTTCAACTAGATTATTCTTATTAAGTTCGAACAATTTTAAAAATTTTGTTTTTAATGGTCCATTAAAATAATTACCATTTTTAATGAAATCATATAGACTACTTAGTGCAGGTGTATAGTTAACATAATCAAAATTTAAATATGATATTTCATCTTCATATATAGATGAATCAAATTTTAAACATAAGTCATTCATAATATCATATGATTTATTTAAATTTTCATTAGATATTTTTTTGTTTATTACCACAAGATCAAGTGCTGCTAATGTATCAGTTGGTTTTATTGCATGAAAAGTATCATCATCAATTGATATTCCATCATCGCCACCAAAAGCTGAAAAAATACCATCACCATTATAAATAATTGCTCCATTCAATTCATTATTAGCTATCTTGTTTAATAATGAGTTTGAATCACTAAATAAAACTGATTTAGGTCCAAAATTACTAATATATGGAATCAAATTGATATAACTACTTAATAAACTTTCAATTGATTCATTATTTGTTGGGTTTATATCTTTTTGTTTATTAACAATTTTTGATAGTGAAAAAACTGTTCTACTATCATCAATAATACCTAATAATGGCAAGTTGGAATTCATTCTATTAGGATTAAATCTTTTATCGTTTTTAATAAATTCAAAAACTTCGATTCAACTTGCATTATCACTAATATTAGCTTTTTCTCCTCGATATATAAAAACCAGATCTTGAACAAAATATGGTATAGCATAATCTAATAAGTTGTCATTTGTACCATCATTGTTATAATCAACACTAGTTAAAATGTTTTGAACAGCAGGAGTAAATAATTTTAATGCATCATTGCTATCATTGATGCTTTTATCTATTGATGGTCAATCAAGTTTTTTTAATAAATTATTCTTAATCAATGAACTAGTTTCATATGAAGTTGAAACAGCTAAATCCATATTATTCTTTTTAAAATTATATGCAATAGCATCAGAATTTTCATATGTATCAAAAGAAACACCATATTTATTAGATAAAATTTTCTTAACATTAGGTGCCATATATGATGAATAATTACCAAATACAAAATCAGACTTACTAGAAGACAATGAAATTCCTATTAGTGTTGCTGGCAAACCAACACAAACAACACATAAACAAGAAATAAGAATAATCTTTGTTTTCTTTGATAATTGACTTACTTTCATTGTCTTCTTTCCTTTTTCTTGATTGAATCACCATTTATCTTGTTAACTAAAATATTTGTCGCCTTATTGTCTTTTTTCTTAGCTTTTGTATATAGAACAATAGATTTAATAACAATGAAAGCTGTAAAAATAATTATTAATAATGAACCAAATGCAACTGCTCACATCTTGATTCCTTTAGCCATTAAATACATTTCACTAGAAACAGTAGTTACTCTTCCCCTAACAAGATTAGTAATAATAAAATCATCAAAACTCATTGCAAAAACCAATCCACAAGCTCCAATAATTGCTGGTAATAAAAATGGTATTACAACATTAAAAAAAGTTTTTATTTGACCATAACCTAAATCATTCGATGCATTAATAAGATTTTTATTAAGTTTGCACATTCTTGGGTAAATACTAATTATTGCATATGGAGTACAGAATGATATGTGAGATAAAATAACAGTAAATAAGCCTAAATTCAGTCCTAATGATATTCATGTACTAGAAAACAATAAAACTAAACTAATACCAGTTATTATTTCGGGATTTATTACATTAACATTTGAATTAAACATAACTGTATTTTTTACAAATTTATTTGAATTCCAAATACCATAGCAAGTTATAGTTGCAATAAAAACAGCAATCGGAGTAACAATAAATCCAATTATAATAGTGTTCATTAATCCGTTTAGAAAATCATTATTTTTAAATAATTCAATATAATTTAAAAAACCATTTCATTCAAATGAATTTTGAATATTACCTTTTGGACTAGGGGTTGAAAAAGATCAAATTACAATCACAAATAATGGAATATAGATGATTGCTAAAATAATATAAATATAAAACTTACGAAAAAACTTTGAAATGCTTTTCATTATTTATTACTCCTATTACCAATAGTCATTGATTTTCTTGTAGATAATTTTGACTTAAATCTAATAATAGATAAGTATATTTTTGATGATGAAACAATGAGTGAATATATTAAAAACATAATAAAACTTACAGTTACACTAAGTACACAAGCACGAGCAAGAGCAATACTACTTTCAGAAGCAAGCATACCTTGATCCATAATGACATCACCTATTAAACTATTTCCTGGAGAATTATTTAAAAACTTTGGTATAGCAACTACAGAAATAGATGGTAATAAAACTAATGTGATTCCTGCAATTAATGCTTGTTTTGTATATGGTACTACAACTCTAAAAAATGTGACAAAAGAATTTCTTCCTAAATCCTTTGAAGCATAAATTAAATTTCTAGGCATATTTTCTAAGGAATTGTACAATGGAATCATCATATATGGAATGTATAGATAAACTATTCCAATAATAGTATAAAAATGACCAAATGTACTATTAATTGCTCCATTAATTTTATCTAACAATGTTTTTAATGATATCAAAATTATTAATGATCCAAGTCACATTGGCATTGTTGAAAATAAAAAAATTATTCTCTTAAAAGTTTTTGATTTACTCTGGGATAAAAAATAACAAAAAGGGTATGAAATCAATACACATAAAATTGTAGACACAATAGATATCCATAAGGAGTTAATGATTTTAATTCAAATATCGCCATTTAAAATATTTCAGTTATCAGAAATAGAATGATTATCAGCAGGAATTAATGTAATCAAAAAAACAAAAATCAATGGAATAATAACCATTATTGTAGAAAATAGCAAAAAAGGAATAACAAGTCAATATCTCTTTCTTCATTTAAAAGTTTTTACTTTACTTGTTAATGCTTGATTATCAAATTTATTCTTTTTATCTTGAATTATTAATTCCATACTAAACCTTTATCAAATGCAAATCCTCAATATCTCATTTAAGTCCTATAATCGAATTAATTTCAACTTTATTAATTCCTTCAACCGATAGTTTGTAGTCATTATATGTACATTTAATATCTCACATCATCCCTTTATAAATCACTGAATCAACAGTTGCATTAATAAAGCCTTTATCTTTTTCAACAACATCAAAATCTTCTGGTCTAATCATAACCTCAACTCTAGAATCCTTTTTAAAATTATAAATTGGTTCAACCTCTTGTTTCAAACCAATGAATTTCACTTTGTTGTTGCCAATATATTTCCCTTTAAAAAAATTAGCTTTACCAACAAATTTGGCAACTCATTTATTTTCAGGATAATCATATATTTTATTAGGTTCACCAACTTGTTCTATTTGACCATTACTCATGACAACAACTTTATCAGACAATGTTAAAGCTTCTTCTTGATCATGTGTCACTAAAATAAATGTTATTTTTAATTCATTGTGTAGACGTTTCATTTCTTTTTGCATTTCACCTCTAACTTTAGCATCTAAAGCACTTAATGGTTCATCAAGCAATAAAATTTCTGGTTCAATTACAATTGATCTTGCAAGTGCGACTCTCTGTTGCATACCACCTGACAACTCATGAGGCATTGAATCTTCTTTACCACTTAATCCAACTAATTCAATAACTTTATTTGCCTTTGCATTAATTTCTTCAGTTGTCAATTTTCTTGAGTATGTTTTCTTAATAAATTTTTCTTTTTGCTGATTTGGAAAATTTTCTCAATAGGAAATCAAATAATCCAAATCATTATATTTGTATTGCAAAGCATCGTATTTTTTATCTAATAAACATTTTGCACTATATATCTTTGTAATTTCATTGATTTGTTTTTCAATATCATTCATCTTTTTTGTAGATACATTGAATCTAAAAAAGGGTAAATGAATTTTTAAAAAAATAATATTTAATTTGGTTTTAACATAATTTAAAAAATCCTGTTTTGTTTCAAAATCATTACCATACTTACAATAAAGTTCATTCTCAAGTTTCTTAACATATTGAACATAAGTTTTATGTCTCATTTTTTTAAATTCTAATCAACCTTTTCTTTTTTCATATTCACAATCACATTTTTTAATATCTTTTAAGATATTTTTCTTTTTCTTTTCAATTTCTTTTATCTTATTTTTAGATTTTGTTAAAGCTTCACTATAAACTTTACTAATTTTAGCTTCATCAATAACAACATCCATTGGAACAGTAATAGTTTTTAGTCCATATTCTATATTTTGTCTAACTGTCATATTAGGGAACAATGCATAATCTTGGAAGACAGTAGATGTTGGTCTATCATGTATAGGTAAATCTTTAATATCTATATTGTTATATAATATTTTGCCATGAGTTGGATAATCAAAACCAGCTAACATTTTTAAAATAGTGGTTTTACCACAACCAGAAGGACCTAGTAATGTAACAAATTCTCCTTTATTAATTGTTAAACTGAAATTTTTAACTGCTTCAAATCCATTATCAAAAATCTTGTTAATATCAATAAATTTCAAGAATTCATTATTTTTCAACTTCAACTTCACCTCTTTTAAAAAACATGATTATATTATAATCATAATATAAATAAAATGAAACAAAAAATTTCATTTTTTTAAAAATTATTTTATCGACCTAATTATTAAATAATTTAAATTAACATTTTTCTCTTAATATCTAAAATAACAAAAGGTAATTTTATATAAAATTAGATTCATACATTATTATGTTTCATTAAATATTGTATTATAATAAAATAAGTTTATGTTGTTATAAAGGAGATTTTTTAATGGGACTTTTTGATAAAAGAAATAGTTCAACACCAACCCCACCACCATCAATACCTACAAATCCTCAAAACGGTATGCCAAAACCTCCAGTGGGACCTGGAATGATGCCACCTCCTGGAGCACCAAGACCTCCAATGGGTCCAAATATGGCACCTCAACCTGGAGCACCAAGACCTATGGGACCTGGAATGATGCCACCTAAACCAAATTCAGGGCCAACTTTTGGACCTAATCAACCTTCAAGTTTCCCACCACCTTCTCAACCATCGTTTGATAACCAATTTAGTGGTAGGGGTGAATTAGAAAGTCAACAAAATGAATTTTTACAAGAAAACAATCTTGTTAATGAGATCTTATCTGTTAATCTAAATGAAGGAAGGGTTGCTAGAAGGCAACTATCTTCAAATACACCCGCTGAAGAGGTGAGACAATATCTTGCTAATTTAGTTGCAAGAAAACAACAATTAACTAATTATGAAAATCAATTAAAAGACCGTAAGAAAGTTATTGATGAAATTATTGAACGTAAAGGTTTATCAAATAAAAAGAAAGTTAAACCTAAGAAGAAAGTAGACAAAAAAACTAAAGTTGCAAGTTCAACCACCAAAGATACAAAAGAAATTGAAACTGTAGGTTCAACTAATGCAAAAGAAGTTAAGTCTAAAAAACTTGTTACAACTAAAAAAACTTCTGTAAAAACATCTAGTGATAAAAAGGATATTAGTGTAGAACCAAAGAAACAAAAAGGTAAAGATTTAGTTGTAGTAACAAAAACATCAAAATCAAGTTCTTCTAGTAAACCTAAACAAAAAACTTTAAAAGTTGTTAACCATAAAATGACAGCTAATTTAGAAAAATTAGGTAAGGTTAACAAAGCAAAAAAACCATCTGCAATTATTACAAAAAAGAAAACTGAAACTAAAGCTAGTTCAAATACTAAAAAGAAGACAACAAAAACTACTAATTCTAAAACTAAGTCTAAAAATAAATAGTTGTTGTTTTATAATATTATTGCAAACTGCTAATTGCTGCACATTGGTGTAGAGGAAAGTCCATGCTTGCACAATCTGAGATGATTGTAGTGTTTGTGTATGCATATAAAAGATAAAGCATAGTATGCATGGTACACATGTGTAACGGCGGATTGATGTCCATTTATGGATTAAAATCTATAAAGTGCCACAGAGACGAGATATTAAGTAATTAATATTATGAAACGCGGTAAACCCCACAAGCAAGAAACCTAAATTTGGTAAGGGAACTATACATGGTGAAATGAAGCTTATGTATGGAAATGAATTTAATTCATTTAGATAAATAATTAGCACTCACTTGAGAACAGAACATGGCTTATAGTTTGTAATACCTCATTTGAGGTATTTTTAATATAATATTGATTATTGGGAGATTTTATGGAAAAGAAAAACCAAAATGATATAGTTGATTTTATTCAAGAAATAATAAATCATAAATTTACTAAAACTAATTTAGGTTATTCACCAAATGAGGTTGATCAAATTCTTGATAGTATTTTTGAAACCTTTTCAAATTTTATTGAATTATATGACGAAGTTTCTAAAAATAACATTGCACTTAAAAAACAAATTGAAGAACTAGAAACTAAAAACAAGGAGTTTGCTGAAAAACTAAGTATTCAAAAATCAACTATTGAAAAGTTTGAAAAGAGTGGTTATTCAATGCAAATCATCAATGAACGTTTAAGTTCCCTAGAAGAAGAAAATATTTCTAAAAATAATAAATTAAAATAATTATATGAGAATCTTGCACGGTATTGATATAACATCAATAGAAAGAAAAGAATTTAATAACAAAAAACTTATTGATCGTTTCTTGTCAATTAATGAGAAAGAACAATTAAATAAATTGACTAATAGTACAGAAAAACTTAAATTTATTGCTTCACATTGAGCAATTAAAGAGGCGTTTTTTAAGGCAATTGATATAAAAATCCCATTCAATAAGATTAATATAACCCATATTAATAACAGACCAGTAATAAAATCTAATGATTACCAAAACATTATTAGTGTTTCATATGAAAGTAATTTGCTTGTTGCATCTGTTATTTTATATTCAAATAAATAATCTATAATTAAGTATTATGAAAATTTTAGCTACAAACAAAAATATTCATAGAAATTATGAAATTATTGATAAATATGAGGCAGGTATAGAGCTTTTTGGAACTGAGGTAAAATCAATTTCTAAATCAAATTGTTCTATAAATGAGGCATATGTTATTTTTAAAAATAGTGAGGCTTTTATTATTAATATGCATGTTTCTCCATTTTTTGAAGGTAATATTAACAATAAAGATCCACTAAGAAACCGAAAATTATTACTCCACAAAAATGAAATTATTAAATTAGATTTTAATGCAAAAAAAGATCGTTTGACTGTAGTGCCAGTCAAAATTTATTGAAGAAACCACAAAATTAAGGTGGAAATTGCAATTTGCAAGGGTAAGAAAATATATGATAAAAGAGAAGATAATAAAAAGAGAGATTCAGAAAGACAAATAAGGAATTATTAATTTGATAAAATGTAAATATGTTAAAAAAATGATTAATAAATAAAGATAAATTTTTTTGAATCCCTATTTGTCTTGGTATATTCATCATCATTAATAATCTAATTTGAATCATCATAAATGGAGGAAGGTGGTTTGAACCTTTTCCTACAAATGGAACAAAACCTGATTACTATAATGATTTAAATAGAATTTTTGGTCCATTCTACATGCTGTTTTATTTCACCATACAAACTAATATATTTCTAGCAATATCATTCATTTTACTTGCATGTTTTAAATCAACAAAATATCAGACACTTTTTGGTAGTTCGTGTTTTTTAATAACTATTACCTTTTTACTTTATTGAGCTGCAATAGCACCTTTTAGTGAAGATTATTTATGAAAATCAGTTTATTACCAATTCTATAATATCTTTGTTCATGTAGTTAATCCATTAATAGGATTTATCTATTTAATTTGTATTAGAAAAAAAATAACCATAAATAAAACAATTGTTGGTAAGGTTTTTCTATATATTCCTGCATTCATTATTATGAATGCTGTTTTATATGGATGCGGTGCAACAATTGACTCTACTACAAATCAAATAGATGGAGCAAGTATTTATTCATTTTTAGATTTACAACATGTTCTATTTATTAACTTAACCAAATTACCTGGTTTAGCGTGGGTAATAAACATTCTACTAATACTTGTTAGTCCGTTTATTGGTATAACTTTAAGTATTATTTGAATATGATGTTTAAGAATAGAAACAAAACATGATAGCTACTATTACAATTGAATTCATAAACTAAAAACTAATATAAACAAAAAAAGAGAGTATTTTTAATTATTTTTTTGTTGCTTGTTAGCATTGATTTTGTCTAATCATTCTTGAGTTGAGTAATATTTAATATTCTTATGATTTTTAATATAAATAATCTCATCACATAATACATGCATTTTCTTGATTTCTTTATTGATAATCATAACCTTGATATTATTTTCATTGATATAATTTTTAATTTCATTAATTGTATCAATCAAAACAGTGTTTGAAATATGTTTTGTTGGATTAATGAAAATAATTTTTTTTGGTTTCAACAATAAGGCATAAACTAAATTAAGAACAATTAATTCACTAGGTTTTAGATTATAAATTTTTTTTGTAACAACAATTTGTAAGTTTAATAAATAAATTAAATTATTTAAAAGATTTCTATCATAATTATGTTTAAAAATTTTTGTAACAATTAAAAAATTTTCCATAAAACTAAACTCTGGTATAAATGAATCAACATTACTTGCAATACACACAATATTGTTTTTACTTCTTGAAATTCTATATATTCTTCTAGAAACAATTTGACTTGTAAAACTAGATTTAGATGTTATACCAATATTTTTATCATCAGAATATTCAAGTATTTCAATCAGCTTTTTATTCTTTTTACTTTTTGAGAAAATATATGATATTGGATCAAATTGTTTCCTTTTAATCAAAAACAATAAAAGAGCAATAACTAAAAATAAAGAAATATAACTAAAAATAATTATATAAATTATTGATATATGATTAGCTGTGATAAATACTTGATTATCATATCCTAAAACATCGCTAATATTAAAGAAATTTAATCCTGAAAAGGCAAATGAAAACAAACTGCCAGGATAGTACAATGGGAAAAAGAAAAACATCTTTTGATATACGCCATTATTTGGAATCAAGGAATATGATGAAAAGAAAAATGGTGATAACAGAAAGAAAATAATGTATAGAAAACAAATAACTACCAATAAATTCTTCTTAACGAAAATTCAACTTATTGGAATTGATAACAAAAAGCAAAAAACGAATGAAATAGGCAACACTGCAATAAAACTAGTTCAATTAATAGAATTGTCAAAATAGCTAGAATTATATGGTCTTGATTTAAAAATGTAATCAAAAAAACTATCACCATTTATGTTTTTAATAAACAAACTAACAATAGTGACTAAAAAAATAAAATATAAAAACATCAAGCAAAAGTATATAAAGAAAAAAGAAATTATTGAAATATAAAATTTTAGAAATTCCCGCTTTTTAAAATAAAAGATATTAATTATATGATTTCATTTAATAGTATCAATTGTTAATGGTAAAAAACAAAAAGGAATTGATAACAAAAAGAAAATAAAAGCATTAATCGTAAAAAACTTCAAATCATTAAAGTCAGAGTTTAGAAAAAAGAAGTTTATCGGCATAAATACTGAGAATACAAATAATGGTACAATGAATAGAAATAAATGCATTGTTTTTTGTAAAATCAAATATTTTATTGATAACTTTATATATGATATATTTTCTTGATTGTAAAACATATAATAATTATAGAATATAACTTATAGAGATTTTTATTTATTATGTATAATTTTAAACAACTCTAAATAATCGACTGAACTAATAGTTGTATTAACAATGATATTTTTATTTTCTTTAAGTTTTAGTATATCTTCTTCAATACTATTACTATAAATTAAATTATAAACTTCAACAACTTTTTCTTGTCCAATACGATGTACTCTATCAGTTGCTTGATTTTCGACGCTATCATTTCATCATGGATTTAGGTGTATAACAATATTTGATGATGTTAAATTTATACCAACTCCACCAGCTTTTAAACTAACAAGCAATACACATTTATCAATTTCATTAAAATCATTTATAATCACATTTCTTTCTTTCTTATTATGTTCACCAGTAAACATCATGTTTGTAATCTCATGTTCATCTAATTGATTTTTAACAACATTCAAAGCTTTAACAAAAGAAGAAAAAATAACAATTTTCTTATTACCATTCTCTACTAGTTCCTTCACTAATTCAATTATTTTATTTGTTTTATTTCCTGTTTTTGTATTTTTGTAAATAATTGTAGGATCACAGCAGAATTGTCGAAGTTTAGTAATTTTAGAGAGAATATTAATTTTTCTTTTAGATTCACTTTTTATACTTGTATTAAAATAAAGATCAATATCATTCTTAATATCATTGAATATTTCATCATATAGTTTTTTTTCTTCATCAAACATATCAATTGTAATTAGGTTATTAATCTTGTTTTTAAGTTGTGGTAATTCTTGAGATTTTGTTCTTTGAAGTATGAATGGTTTAACAAGAAATGACAATTCTTCAAGATTATCATTTGTATTTAAAAATAATTGTTTATAAATACTTTCATTAGGTAAATAATTTGGTAAAATGAAATCAAACAACGACCATAAATCCATCACATTATTTTCTATAGGTGTTCCAGTTAAAATTAATCGTTCATCACTTTTAATTTTTTTAATGTTTTTACTTCAAATATTCTTATTGTTTTTAATATACTGTCCTTCATCTAGAATTATCAATGAAAAATTTTTATTCTTGTAATATTGGATATCTGTTATAAATTTATGATAATTAGCTAAATAAATATTACCATCTTCAATGCTATTAATTATATGTGTTCTTTTTTTGGCATCTCCATCTATTTCAATAATAGTGGCACTATTATCAAATTTTGTAAACTCATTTTTTCAATTTTCAAGCAAAGAAAAAGGTGTGATTATTAAAATTGGTTTTTTATTTCTTTTTCTCAAATCATTAATGTAAGCAATACTTTGAAAAGTTTTTCCAAGACCCATTTCATCAGCTAATAAACAACCACCACCAAATGTTAACATTTTCTTGATTCATTTAACTCCATCTAGTTGATATTTCTTTAAATTTTTAATAATAAAATCATCAATATTTAATTCCACTTTTTGATTATTAAATTTACTAACAAATTCAAAAAAATCTTTTTCATTAAACTCTCTAGCAATATAGAATATTTTGGTTTTGTCTAATTTATCACTATTGATATTCATAATTGATAAATGTCTATTAATGTTCTTAATATTTTCTTTGTCTAAATAAAAAGACTCTTTACTATCTTTAATGATATTTAAAAAGTCATTATGAACATTTAATATTTTTCTTATATTATTTAATTTTATTTTTTTACCATCTACATCAAATGACAAATCAACATTATCATTTATCTTATCTATTTTAAATTTTAAATCAATCTTCTTATTGTTGTTAATCATTAAAATATTGTCATCATAGGTTATTTTTAACAGATTAGTTTTTTGATATTCAGCAATAATATTTAACATTTTTTGGAAATCAGATTCCTTAGATAAAATACAAGTGTTTTTATCATTAAAATAATTTAACAATTTTGTTAATTTATACTTAAGAATCAAAGCTTTATATTCCTTGTTAGATATAGTGATTAAAACTTTTGAATTAGAATCAATCGAAACTTTTAAATCAATAATCTCATTTTTCTGATTTTTAGATTCAAAAATAACATTAACAAAATTAAGACTTTTTAATTGATCGATTTTTTTTCCAAGTTTTTTAATATCACTAAAATTTTGATTAACACAGTCTAAATTTTTCAAATGTTCATAATCAATAAAATCTAGTTTAATTAAACAAACTTCATTCTTTTTTTTAACTAATAAATAGGTGTATTTATCACTATTTCAATAACTGATAATCTCAGTGTCTGACATTAAAACATAACCAATATTAGTTTGGATAATATTTATGTTTAATTTAAATGAAGAATTATCAACAATTTTATCTATTGAAAACTTTTCATTTTTGCTAACAATTTTAAACAAATTTATTATATTTTTTGATTTTAATAAATTTAATAATTTATCAATTTCATCATCAAAAATAAATGATTTGTTCTTGTTATTCATTAAATTTTCAAAAACATCATAAATAAAATTAGCTGTGTTTAATAGATCATTAATACTTTTATTGTTATTAATTTTTTTAATAAATTCAATGAAATCGATTAATTGTTGTTTAGAAATAAATTTATATTTATCATTAACTTCTATTGTTAGGTTATTATTGTTTATTAATATATCAAAATAATTAGTTATATTATCACTATTATTAAAAGTTCTTATCAAAGCGCCAAGGTTTTTTTCATTAATTAAAGTATGAAATTTTTCTATATTAACACCATTAAATACATCAAATGAATCATTAGCAAAAGTATTTAACTTTAGAATAGATGCAACAATATGCTTACAAACAATAGATTTTGAACCAACATAACATTCACAGAAAACAGAAGTTAGCTTATCATTAAAAATTTCAAAATGGTTCTTATAATTATTACAAATTGCATTAACAACTATCTCACCACCAAATGACTCAAATTCAATTGAACTAACCTTCTTTAAATTAAAATATTCATTACCTATTTCAAATGTTTTTTTGTTAACGTCGCTTAATAATTTATCAATTGCAAAATTAATTTTTTTCATAATATAATTTACATAATGCGTCTATAGCTCAGTTGGATAGAGCACACGCCTCCTAAGCGTGTTGTCGGAGGTTCGACTCCTCTTAGGCGCGCCATTAAGATGTAAACCCTTTTTAAAGGGTTTTTTTATTCTATGGCTAAAAGTCTATTAATATATTCTATCAAATTTTTCTAAAATGTGTTTTTATAAAATTCCATAAATTCATATAATTAATATTTATTGATTTTTTATAGTTTTAATATATAATCTATGTTATAACTATAGATATTTATTGTATATACAATAAAGAGTTAGATAATATAGTGAATTATTAATGGTAATTTTTTAGTAATTGATCTACTCTCAAAAAGTAGATTTTTTTTTAAAAAAGGAGTATTTTTTGAATTGAATTAAGAAACATTGAAAAATATTAATATCATTAGTTGTTGGTAGTGTGATTATAGCAACATCATTTACTGTTTTGTTTTGACCACAAGAACAAAAAGCAAGTGATGTTTATATCTTAAAATTTAATGGAAATGATGCAATTAGTAAAGACAAAAATGAAATTGTAACTAAATTAATAAACTCAACTAGAAAAGCACTTGATGAATATAGCAAATATCATGAAAGAAAATACAATGAAGAATTTAATGGTTTGCAATTTCAATACACAAATTTAAAAAGTGTTCAGAGTGATGGTGAAAAAAATTTTTATATTGCTTTAAATCAAGCACTTAAATCCATAGATAATCGTCTAGGAATAAACAATATACTAAGAACTCCAGAAAGTGTTAATGAGGGGTTTTATAATAGGAACACTGAATTATTAAGTTTTTATTGATCTCCTGATTATAATGGCGTAGGTACATGGATTAAGTACATGATTACTGATTCTTTTAGTATGGCAAATTTTTGACCTGCAATTTATCAAGTTATGGAAGCAAATTCTCAACCATGAGCTTCATCTCTTAAAAATGAACTAATTAAATATACATTTGATGGGAAGCAATCAATATACTTAAATCATGATGCTTTATTATCGTGAGTTAATTCTGCATCTAATACAAGTAGAATGAGTGTTTCTGATACATATGTTGTGATTGCTAATGTTATTGGTAAATGAATTAAGGAGAACTCAAAAATAACTATTGAAAAAAATATTGAACATGATGATGTAACAAACACTGATATTAATAATTTGGTAGGTTATAAAGATGTAGGATTAGGTATACAATTTGTAAATTTTATTGCTTCTAATCCTTCATCTATACCTTTTGTAGAGGATGGTCCATGAACAAAAACTCCATGACTTGTTAGAGATGGTTTTTATAATCAAATAAACCCAAATGCTGAAACAACATATCGTGATTGATTTTATGAAAAAAGTGTGACCAATAATTCTAAAATTAGAATTTGAAACGCTAATTCTCCTTTTCTTGTTAATAAGACACCATTGAATCCTGCATTTTCAAATGCACCAAGTGCAAGTTTTTTTAAATCATGTTGAACTGGATTAACATCGTGAACCACTATTGGAGATAATAATAGTAACCAACTAAAATATAGAGGTTGTCATTTAGTTTCGACTGGTACAACCAACACAATAGATGATCTTGTGAACCAAATTAATAATTCTAATGAAGTTTCATTTAAAATTAGACCAATTCCATGAGTTGATACTAATGGTAATCCTGCTATGGATAGAAATGGTAATATTCAATATTTATCACCACAAGATTTTACAGCCAGTATTAAAGCATATTTAAGATCTATTGAATGTGGTTTAAATTCAAATGACTATTTTTTTAATTTAATTGGTATAGATGTTGATAAAACATTAAATGATCCAAATAATAATCTAAGAAACACTAGTGCTACTGATCAAAAGGTATTTAAATTATATTTTTCAAACAGAACATTATCTGCCACTGATTGTTTAGATATTTTACAAAAGCAGTATTTTAATGCTATTCCAGCATTTAAGCAAACTGTTAAAAATATTATTGATGATGGATTATGAAAAAAGTATGCTGTTTTATCTAGTAATGGGTTATTAAATACAACAGAAACAAACTTAAATATGTTTTATGGATGTGGTGATTGAAGAAAAACATGAAATGACTTAGTTTTCACTGGTGAATACTATATAAGTAATATCACTGAGCAAAACATTGCTTTTAAACTTAATGAAAAATATTTTGATTCATTTGAAAATGAAGTAAACTCAGGTGACCAAAAGATTAAGGAAGATTATATTTCATTTAACACAAATTACAAAACTAAAAAAGGTGATTATATTGGTAAGTTTAATATTGTTGATATGAAATATGCTGGTAGTTATAATGAAAACATTTTATTTGAACAATTTAAATCTAATGAATTAGATGTTTCTCCAATACAATCTGCAAATATTGTGCAAGTATCTAATAGTTTCCCAAATGATATGTATTATGTTAGCACTTCCAAACTTAATAAATCAGATATCACTAGTTATAATCTACAAATTTACGAAAAAGATAATAATGGATTTATTATTGATGATAATACTGGTAAAGGTATGTGTGATGCTAATATGCAACCAACATATTCTATTGATAAATATGGAAATTTTGATTTTCATGGTAAAACACCTAAATTAAAATCAAAAGTTTCAAAAGAATATGCTGATTTAATAGTTAAAGATTACTTTACACCAATTGAGGAAGGTGGAATAAGTCAGTTGTTAAGAACAACAATAAACAATTGTATAAATTGAGTATCTCTACAAACATTAGTATTTCCTGGAATCACAAAATCAATTCAGTATTCTTTTATGCCTTTTGGTGTTTATGAATTTGATTATAAATTCATTGATTCTAGTCTAAACAAACCATCAACTACACCACCTCCATTTAATAATACAAATTTAGATTCTTTTACTAAATATTGATATTTTTCATCAAGTAAGAAATATATGTCAGAAGAACAACTAAATAATTTTAATAAAAATAATTTTATGTTAAGAAAAAGTGGTTCAATTATTTGAACTTATGATGAATTGCTTCATGCAATGATTCATTAAAAGAAGGGAGGTAAAGTGTTTAGATATTTTATTAAAAGATTATGTTTCTCAATATTAGCTTTGATTATACTATTGCTTTTAGTATTTTTTTTAATGCAAGCCATCCCTGGTTACCCAATTCCAAAAGCTAACAATGAAACAGATGCACAATATATGGCAAGACTTGAAGCTGCCGGACTTTTAGAAAATGTATTTGTCCAACTTGGCAATTTTTTGCAGCGGTTGTTTACAAAGGGTGAATTTGGTCAAATTTATACTGAATCTATTACTGTAATAGACAAGATGTTGTTCCCAATTAAATATACTTTATTAATTGCCGGTCCTGCTTTCATCATTTCTTCTGTACTTGGTATTGTACTAGGTATAGTTTCTGCATATTATCGAGGTCGATGACCTGATATATTGATAAATGGTATTAGTGTGCTTTTTATATCTATTCCATCATTTGTATTTGCACTATATTTGATACAACTCGCCGGTTTGATAGGATTGCCAACACAGTTTATTGATCCTGAAACAGGAGCAAGTTTTGATAGAGTGTTTTTATCAATGATAACACCTATCTTATCAATGGTCTTTGCATCTGTATCTGTTGTGACATACTATACAAGAAATGAATTAGTTGATATTTTTAAACAAGATTATATTCGTGTTGCATTGGCAAAAGGTTATAAATTTAGGCAAGTAATTTTTAAATATGCATTGCGTAATGCAATGATTCCAATTATTAGTTGTTTATTACCATCATTTTTAACTATATTAGGTGGATCAATTATTATTGAGAAATTTTTTAATGTACCAGGAACAGCTTCAATTTTAATTAACAGTGTAAATAGTAAAGAATTGTATTTGGTTATTTTTTCTGCTGTTTTTTATGGTGCAATATACTTTCTATTACAAATAATTGTTGATATGCTTTATACAGTTATTGATCCAAGAATTGTACTAAATGAAAAGAAATCCAATAGTTTGTACATGCAAGCTAAATCTTGATTAATTAGAAAAAGAAAAATGAATCTTGTAGTTGATGAAAATAAAAATTTTAAGTATTTTTCTAGAAAAACTCAACCAGAAGAAGAAGTAGTAGAAGAAAATACATTCCTATCTTCACTTGATTTATCTAATGAATCTTTTAATTATGATGAAGAACTAGAAATAATTTCTGAAGATGTAAATATTGAACATTATGATCAATCATTATTCCAAAAACAAGATTTAAGTGATATTAATTGTGAACAAATTGCTGGAAAACCAACTAAATATATAACTGATGTTATTAAAAGATTCTTCAAATCTAAAGCATCTACTTTCTTTCTTATTGTAATTTCTTTAATTGTAGCTATATCAATAATAATCTCTCTAGCAAATATTAACAATATAAATAATCCTATTTCAACATTAGTACCAACATCAATACTTTCTTATCTGCCACCAAGAATTCCTTGACTTGGTATTAGTGGTGTTACTGACATGGTGATTGATGGTAATACATTCTCACAATTATTACAATACCAGGATTTAGGAATATGACAAAGTTATGAACAAATAGGTTCTCAATACATACTTAAAGGATTTAATCCATATGTTATACCTGGACTTGAAAATGTGACTACAATGATGGGTACAGATGGTTTAGGTCGTGATTGATGAACCATGCTTTGATACTCAACAATCCAATCATTAATTTTTGCGTTATTGGTATCGATACCATCAATTGTTATTGGAACAATTTATGGAGGTATTGCTGGTTCAAAGGCGGGTACCATGACAGATACAATCTTAATGAGAATCGTGGAAATTCTTTCTGGTGTTCCTTTAATTTTGTGAATAATGATTCTTGGATTGATTATTTCTGGCGGGACAATTAGTTTACCAACATTAGGTATATCATTAATCTTAGTAAATTGAATGTGGCCTGCAGTAACTGCAAGAACATATATTTTAAAATATAAAGATGCTGAATTTGTTCAGGCAGCAAGAACACTAGGCGCTAGTCAAACTAGAATTTTATTTAGTCATATGTTACCTAATATTTCTGGTAGACTTTTTGTTAGACTAGTTAACATGATCCCAAGAATTATCTTCTTCGAGGCATCATTAGTTTTCTTAGGATTAAAATCAAGTAATGAGATTAGTTTAGGGACTATGATTGAAACTGCTAGATTAAATCCTTATCCTCATCTATTGTTAGGCCCTACAATAATGATTGTATTAATAACATTATCCGCCCAAATTATCTCAAATAATCTAAACGATTCTTTGGACCCAAAGATATCAGGAGATTAATATGAGTTTATTTTCTAAAACATTAACAAAACAAAATTATCATACTGATGAATCTAAATTATTGAAAAATGATCAAATTTTAAACATCAAAAATTTAAATGTTATGTTTAAAAACAAAATGGGATATGTTCAAGCAGTTCGGGGTGTTGATATAACTCTAAGAAAAGGTGAAATTATTGGATTAGTTGGTGAGTCAGGAAGTGGTAAATCAGTTAGTGTTAAATCAATTATGGGTTTTAATGAAGGTTCAAAAACTATGGCAGATTTAATTAATCTTTCAAATATTGATATATTATCAATTCGCAAAAATCAATGACCTTATATTAGAGGAACTAAAGTAGGTTATATCCCACAAGATCCATTAATGGCACTAGATCCTACAAAAAAAATAAAAAATCAAATACTTGACGCAATAAAAATTACTCAATTGAGAAAACTAGATAAATCTATTAATGATATTAAGAATAGTGATATAGTTAATAAAAAATCCGCCATTTCAGATGCCAAAAACAGTTATCGTGAAAGTATCAAAAAAGAAAACATGCATAAAAGGATGATCGATGTATTAAATTTTATTGGTATCAATAATCCAGAAGAAGCAATTAAATCATATCCTCACGAGTTTTCTGGTGGTATGCGTCAAAGAATTGTTATTGCTATGACTATTATTGGTGAACCAGATGTTATTATAGCAGATGAACCAACTACTGCACTTGATGTTACTATTCAAGCAAAAGTGATTGATTTAATTAAAAAACTAAGAGATAAGTTACAAATTTCCATTATATTTATTAGCCACAACATCGCACTAGTAGCTAATCTATGTGATTATATTTATGTTATGTATGCTGGTAAAATAATTGAAAAAGGTACAACCGATGATATATTCACACAACCATGCCATCCATATACATGAGCTTTAATTGGTTCAATACCTGAGAATATAAGTAATGAAGGTTTATCAACTATAACAGGTACTCCTCCAAATATGATTTCACCACCAAAAGGAGATGCTTTTGCTTCTAGAAATAAATATGCATTAAAAATTGATTTTGAAAAGGAGCCGCCTCTATTTAAAATATCAAACTCTCATTTTGCTGCAACTTGATTATTACATCCTCAAGCTCCAAAAATTAAAATACCAAAAGAAGTGCTAGCAAAAATAAAAGTTGCTAGAAAATCTATTAATCTTAAGAAAGGAGGAAATTCAAATGGAATATAAAAAAATTCTTTCAGTTAAAAATCTTGATAAATATTTTGTTAAATCTGGTAAATTAGTTAAAATTCTTGATGATATTAACTTTGATGTTTATGAACAAGATTTCTTTGGAATAATTGGAGAATCTGGTAGTGGGAAATCAACTACTGGAAAATGTATTATAAGACTATATGATACAACATCAGGAATTATAAATTTTGATGACAAAATTATTAACCAAAAAAATATTTCAAAAGAAGATAAAAAATGATTATGTAAAAATATGTCAATGATTTTTCAAGATCCTATGTCTTCTTTAAACCCAAAAAAGACAGTTTTATCACTAATTGCTGAACCATTATATATTAACAAAGTAATAAAAAATGATGTTAAAAACATCATTGATATAAGTATTAAAATTAATCCTTTCTTCAAAAATATTTTCAAATGACAAGATTATAATTTAAACAAGAAATATCTAATTCCATTCTATGATGAATCTATTAAATTATTTAATGATGCATCTAAAGAAATCCGTGAATATAATATAAATGATAATAACTCTAAAAATCTATGTTTAAATTTTCTGGCTAAATTAATCGGATATGAAACAAGATTTAAATCATTAATTCCACAAATTTATGAATACAATCATCTAACAAAAGAGTTGGTTCCTTTCAATTACAATAAACTTGAAAGTAAATCAATTAAAGTTGAAGAATCGAATTATTATGAAGCACTTAAACTATATAAGGAACAACAAAAAATTTTATATGCTCCGGAAAAATATTGAGATTTAAAAAAATCACGAGATGAATTAGTTAAAAACCTTAATGATTTAATTGATAAAACTAATAGAATTTTTCAACATGATAAAAATAGTTTCATTAATGCAACCCTTAATAGTTTAAGAGCAGAACTTAAAATTTATAAAAGAAATAAAAAAATAACCACTTCATTGAGTGAATACAAAATTATGAATATCAAAATTTTGATGGTTCAAGAAATAATCGATGCTTTTAGTAAATTGGATGATTTATTTATTGATGGGCTTGAGCTTGAAAATTTATTAAATTATATTAATCAAAAAGTTCAACATAAATATACTAAAACCTTAAAAGATGCAATACAATTAAAACAAATCGGTGAAGTAATTGATAAAATGAATTTGTCTAAAAACAATAAAGATGACATTATCAATGTTCTATCATCTTATAAAAATCTTTACTTTAGCATTAAGAATGAAATTGAATTTTTAAATAATACAAATAAAATAATTGATGACAATGATGTTAATTTACTAATAAGTCGTTTGTTTGAGGAATCGAATTGTGTTAAGAAGGAAATTAAAGATAAAACAGAAAGATATAAAAATTCAATCAAAATTATTAATGATGAAATGACTGTATTAAAGAAAAATTATGTTGGTTCTATTGAATATATGACTAACAAGAAAAAAATGGAAGATATTTCAATTCTCCTAGATAAGGCAACAAATAGAAAGAAAGCAATTGATGATCTTAATGACTCGAGTTTTAATGAAAAGGTTCTTCCTAGTATTATTGAACAAAAGAAAATAATAAAAGAAAGGATTAATCAATTTAAACTAGCACAAAAAAACTATATAAATGAGTTAAAGCAAATAAGGAAGAAAATATCATCTGTTATCAAAGCAAATGATGGTAATGATAACTATTGAATTGAATTTATCAAAAGAGAAATTTCTTCAAAAATAAATAACATTTATGCGATCAATTTTGAAAAAGATACCTATATCGATGAAGTTGATATTTATCATTCTATCCGTACCACAAATAAACAAAAAATTAATATATATAAAAAAGCATTAAGAACTATTATCACTCGTCAATATGTTTATAAAGCATTAAATGATGTAGGTTTGAAAAATGAACATGCTTATAGATATCCTCATGAATTCTCTGGTGGTCAAAGACAAAGAATTGTAATTGCTAGAGCGTTAATTATGAAACCTAAATTAATAATTGCAGATGAACCAATTTCAGCACTTGATGTTTCAATTCAGGCACAAGTTATTAACATTATGAAAAAACTTTCTGAAGAAATGGGTATTACATTTTTATTTATTGCACATGACTTATCAATGATTCGATATGTATCTAATAGATTAATAATTATGCACAAGGGTAGAATAGTGGAGAAAGGCAATACAAAAGAAATATTTAGAAATCCAATTCATCCATATACTAAATCATTAATTAAAGCAAGTCCAGAACTTAGTAAGATTCACATTGACTTAGCTTCTTTTAACACTAATCTAGATTATGATGTAGATTATGGCAAGAGTGTTAATATCCCTTATTTCTTTAGTGTTAATGAAAATATTGAACATTATGTATTTGGAACAAAAGAACAAATTGAAAGGTGAAAGAAATAATGTTTCCAAAAAGTGGATTTAGTGAAGGTTACAAAATCAAGAATGGGAAAAATGTTAATGATAAGCAAATTAATATTAATAAGTTAGAGAAGAATTCTTTTCCTAATGGATTAGTACCATTTATTTTTATCTACTTATTTTATGTGATATTCTTAGCATGCGTCTTTGGTATTGGTTTTAGTAATTATAAGGAAGTGTTTTCAATAAAACAAACATGAACAAACTCTTTAATAAGTATTTCAATAGCTCCCATACTATTTAATTTCTTATGAACAATTGGCAGAACAGGTTTTAATGATGCAGTAAGTTTTAGTCTACTAAAATTCTCACGTTTTACTAAAATTGCAAAAATCAGAGAAAAAGTAGAATTTTATGTTCATGAACCAGCAATTAAGAATGTTAATAATTTGGAGGATTTCAAAATATTTTCTAAAAAAAGAAAACAAAATTCTACTAAATGATTTTATATATCTTGGATAACCTCTATAATTTTATTTGTAGTTGTATTAATCCCTTGTCTTGTTGTACAAAATATAAATTAATAAATATATACATTATAAATAATTATAAGATTAAAAAAATTATACATATTTTATGTATAATTTTAATGTTATGGATGAGTTTAAAAAAATTAAGTTATCAAATATTATAGCTATAGGTGGAATGATTGCAGCTGGAAAAACTACTTTAGTCAATGACTTAGCAAAAGAATTAAATTGCAATGTTTTATTAGAATTAGATGATAATGATAATATTCAAAAATCATTATTAAAAGGTTTATATGAAAAACAAAATATTGCTGCTAGTGTTTTTCAATTATATTTCTTCTTAAAAAGGTTTAGTAATTATAATGAAGTTGCAAATAAAAATTTATTAACAATTGTTGATAGAACAATTTTTGAGGATAGATTATTTGCTCATCAAAATATGGCAAATGATCCTATTGTATTCTCTTTTTATGATAACATGTGAAAAGAAAAAATAAATGAACTGATTTACTCTGTTGGTGTACCTAAACTTTATATAATAATTGACATTAGTTGAGATTTATTTGTAGAACGTTTGTTTAAGAGAGATAGAAAAGTTGAAACTGATAATTTTAAAGAAAATGAGATGTATTTTAAATCATTGATTTCAAATTATGTAGATTTTTTAGAAAAAACTTGCAAAACATATGGAATAAATTATTTAAAACTTGATGCTAATCTAACAAATGATGAAAAAATTAAATTGATAAAAAATGAATTAAAAAGAATCAATTCTATTTAACATCTATTTCTTCGATATATCTTTCGATTTCGTAAATTATACTAGTCTTTGTTTTTTTATCGTTTAATACATTATCAATTTTTTCATCTATTGAATTATTACAAATAACATTAATAATTAATTTTGGTTTATTAATTGCTTTTTGTTTTGTATCAACCATTCTAAAACTAGCTTGTTCATTATCAATTGGGTTTCAAGATTTATTCAAAAAAATCGTACATGTAGCTTCATCTAGAGTTAAACCTAGTGATGCTACTTTAATGTTGCTAAACAACACTCTAATTTTTCTACTTTGAAATTGATGAATTATATTTTGTTTTTCTTTATCATTTTGTTCACCAGTTAAAAATGCTATAGGAAATTTCTTAGCAATAGGAAATTCATTAACCTTATAAACAGATGATAAACTTGTGAAAACTATAACATATTCATCATCATTTTCTTCAAATAATGTTTCTAAAAAATCATTTAATCAATCAATTTTAATACTACTAGCATTTATATTTAATAATTTTGGGTCCAAACAAATTTGTTGCAATCGTACAATTTGAGTTATTGTACTATTTTCTTTTTTTTCTTTATTTTCTTTCAAAATTCTCTTTGATTCAATTAACATTTTTAAATAATGACTATATTGATCTTTATTCATTTCAAGCTTAATAGTTTTATTAATTATTTCAGGTAATCATTCCAAATAATCTTTAACTTTTTTAATATCACAATATTGCTTAAGCATTTTGTCCCATTCAATAACCATATCATTTCTTAAAACATATTCTTTCTTTCTGGTTTGTTCATTATATTTAAGTTCAAAGTACTTTTTTTTATAAATATATTTATAACCAAAATTGTCATTAGGAAATAAAAACTTAAAGATTTTTAATATATCAATGGCATTATTGACAGCTGGAGTACCACTAAGTGCTAATGCATATTTAGCATTTAGTCGCAATTTTAAAATACCTTTTGTTCTTTTTGATTTGGAATTTCTTAAAAAGTGAGCTTCATCTAGAACTATATAGTCAAAAGGAGAAAATTGAACACTTTTATGATAAAAGTCTTGAGCAATCATATCATATGAAATAACTATTCACATATCTTTAGCATTATTGAATTCCTCATAAAATTTAAATCTTTTTAATCTTTCTTTGGGTGCTATTTTTACATCCTTTCCATAACAATTATTAACTATTTCTACAAACCAATGTAAGATTGTATTATTTGGAACTGCAAAAATAACTTTATTGAATTCCTCTACACTTTTTATTGCAACAATAGTTTTTCCTAATCTTTGTTGTCAAAATAAACCAAAATTTCTTTTTTGGCGTATTAAGTTAATTCCATCTTTTTGATATTCCCTTAATTCAAGTTGCATAGTTAGTAAAAATTATATCACTAGTTTTAAAACAAAAAATATGACATAAAAAATAAAAAATATTCATTTTTTAAATAAAAAAACACCAACTAAGTGGTGTCTTCTTTTTTAATGAGATGCTCTATACCTATATATACTGCTAGATTCATAAACAATAGTAAATCTAAGTATTGGTCTATTGATTGCAAATAGGTTAAATATGTTGACTGGATTTATCATAGTAATAATAACTAATGCAATTATAAAAACAATATTACATCCTATTTGGAAGCCACCTATTTGGAAATAGGTATCTGCAAGCAACGGGAATATAAAGATGGAGAATAAACCACCAAAGAATTTGGCTATCCCTGTACCAAAATCAGGAGAATTAGTAACAGCATTAAAAAATACATTTTGTCAAATTCAAGAATAAGAACCAACTTGACCAACTTTATACGTTCCATTTAAAAGTGTATTTTGATTCACACTAAAATCAGCAATAATGCATGACAATACTGTTCATATACCTAAAAACAATAATGGTCACAATAAATAAGCAAATAATTTTGTGCTTTTTCTTGCTCCTCTAAATAACAATTCATCTTTATTTCTCAAACATTTCACTTTCCCTAAACAATATTGAGAATAGACTAATGAAAAAATTGGACCAAATATTGGTAAATAAGAAAATCATTTTTGTCTATATAATTTTCCATCAGGAGAAATATTTAATTTTCTCCTTGCTTGTTCATAAATTAATATACCTCTAATTGGATTTTTTCTTGGTAATTGATCCTGATAAATGTAATTATTTCTATTATTATGCATTGTCTTCTTTCATTATTAAAACTAATAAACATTAGAATTATATATTATTTTAATTAAAAATGAAAATAATTTTAATTATTATTCATAAATAGCAAAAAAGTTACATTCTATATTGTAAATACACCAAAAAATAACTTTAGTATAAAAAAATAAAAAATTTTAAACATAAATGTTTAATAATATAAGAAAATACTTTTTTTATTGACATAAGTTTTAAACTGTATTATACTAATTGTGTAGTTATTTGCAG
>CASEIK010000024.1 GCA_949288005.1 uncultured Mycoplasmataceae bacterium
TTAGTATTATGTTAATTAATTCAAGTAAAAATAAAATTTATGAACCGACAGATAACAAAATAAAAATATCATTGTCCCAATTTATGACAATTTATAATAATTTCAAAAAAATTAATCTATTACTATCAAAAAACAGTGATCTTCATAGATATGATATATTTGAATGTAATTTAATTGATGATATTTTAAAATTGTCTGCTAGCAATAAAAACAATGAATATTTAATCGAAACATATAAACTTAATCCTAATAAAGATGGATTATATGAAATTAGTACATTGTATTCATTAAATGGTAAGCAAGATCAACAAATTGATTTATTGTCTATGGATGAAATACAAGAAATGATTTTTGAAATACTCTTGAATTATGATAGTTTATATAATTTTGTATTTAACAATTAAAATTAATAGTCCAAAATAATATAAGTTTAAGCGTCGATTACATAAATCTTATAGAATATCCTAAAATTACTATTATTTAACTTTTTGTCATTCATATATATGTGTAATTATATTACATATTTTATACAGCATTAACCTGATAAGTTAAGACATACTTATATCTAAAAATAAAATAGTTAGATAATTAGAAGTAATTAAACATTTATTGAATATTATCACATAATCTAACATAATTTTTATATAATAAAAATTATGAGGAGAATAGTATATTGAAAAAAATAAATATAGGTTTAGATATAGGTGTTGCATCTGTTGGATGATCAATTATGGATGAAGACAATAATATTCTTAATCTAGGTGTGAGATTATTTGATGATCCTGCTAGTTCAAAAGATGGATCATTAAGCAATAAAAAAAGAAGAGATGCTAGACATCAAAGAAGAAGAATTAGAAGAATACGACATAGGAAAACTCGTCTGATTGATTTTTTTATTGATAATAATATGGCAAAAAATCATAATGATGTCTATAAAATAATTGAATCTAGTATTTCAAATTATTCAAAAGCATCTAACCCTGTTGAATTGAAAACAATTGCATTGCATACTAAAATAACAAATGAAGAATTAATTATTATCTTATTTCATTACATTCATCATAGAGGGTATTCATATATTGATCCAAAATCTACTGAAATAATAGATAAGGAATCGAATGACTACCCTTCTATTCAGATGTTTGATTTTTGAAAAAAATTTGGTTATTATAATGGAGCAAAAATAAATCAAAGTTTTAGCAAATGAGATTTTGAAAAAGAGATTAGAACCATATTAAGAACACAGGAAAAATCTCAAGAATTTATAGATTCCTACATTAAGTTATTTTTAACTAATAGAGATTTTAGTTCAGGCCCTGGAGGTCCTAAATCACCAACAAAATATGGTTTATATAGATTAGATAGTAATGGTCATATAAAAAAAATAGGTGATAATTTGTGAACTGAGACAATTGGTAAGTGTACTATATATAAAACAGAAAGTAGAGCAGGCAAATATTCTCCATTTGCAGAAATTTTTAATTTATTAAGTGACTTAAATAATTTATATTTTAATTTTGATAAAAATTCAAAGTTAACTTACAACCAAAAAAGAAAACTTTTTAATCAAGTTTCTGATGCAATTAAAAAAAATAAAACAAAAAATATTTCATTGGGAATGATATCAAAAATTTGTGACATTAATAAAGAAAATATCTCTGGATATAATAGAGAAAAAGAAATAACAAAAATCACAAATACAATTGAAATTGCAAAATTATTATTTATAAATAAATTATTGCCAAAAGAACTTGATTTGTTAGATATAAATCATTTAAAAATAATAAATGATTTTTTTGAAATTATTAGAAAAGCTCCTAGTGATTTGATTAAACAAATAAAGTTAATAGAAAATTCTGAATTTTCCTCAATAGATAATCACCAACTGCAAGAATTATTATCAAAAAATATAAAATCAATTTCAGAAACACACTCATTAAGTAATAAAGCTTTAGTAGAGTATATTCAATATGCAATAAATGGAAATGATAACCAACGTGTTTTCTTTGATGAACATTTCAATAATAATATGAATTTAAAAAATTCTAGATATATAAGCAAAAATCTTGTTAACGACATGATAGTTTCACCTACACATGGACATAATTTTGGGACAATTACTTTATAACATATTATTTTTATAATTAATTGGACTAAGTCAACTTAATTTTGGAAGTGTAGATAGTTTTGGGGAAACTACTTTTAAGGATTAACATTAAAAAGTACAAAAACTATTAATCCTTGATATTAAAATTATAATCTATCATCA